>JAURVQ010000115.1 GCA_030655395.1 Gammaproteobacteria bacterium
CGACGGCTGACACTACGCTAGCGGAGATGGGTGTCAAACGCTTGCCGTTGTCCATGGCCTTGCAGGAAAGCACAGGCATTGATGCGGCAGAAGACAATACGCCGTTTACCAAGCGACCGCGAAATGTTGTGCTCATTTCGGTCGAAAGCCTGTCGGCATCATTCCTTGGGGCTTATGGTGCGACTACAGGGCTTACCCCTCATCTGGATCAACTGGCGCGCGAAGGGTTGAAATTCGAGCGTGTGTTTGCAACCGGCACCCGGACTGTGCGCGGACTCGAAGCGCTATCTCTCGGCACGCCACCGGTACCGGGGCAAGCCATCGTCCGTCGTCCCAACAACGAGCATCTCACCACTATTGGCGAGTTGCTGGAGTACCAGGGGTTTTCCACATTCTTCTTTTATGGCGGCTATGGTTATTTTGACAACATGAATGCTTACTTTGGCGCCAACGACTACCGGGTCATAGATCGTACAGATTTCCCCAAGCAAACAGTGATATTCGAAAACGCTTGGGGGGTTGCCGACGAGGTGCTGTTCGATAACACATTGGCAGCGCTTGACCGGGAATCTGGGAAAGACCAGCCGTTCTTCGCTCAAATCATGACTACCTCAAACCACCGCCCCTATACCTACCCGGATGGGCGGATAGATATTCCCTCGCCCGGCGGTCGGGAAGGGGCGGTAAAATACACCGATTATGCTATCGGAAAATTCATCAATGACGCCAGGGCCAAGCCCTGGTTTAACGATACATTATTCGTAATCGTGGCAGACCATTGCGCCGCCGTCGCGGGCAAGAGCAAATTGCCGGTGGAAAATTATCACATCCCGCTGATCTTCTACGCGCCGGCGCTGTTGAAACCCGGCTCCTACGCACCCATGGTCAGCCAGATTGATATTGCGCCTACTCTGATCGAAGTGCTCGGAAAAAAAGGCGACGATTACTTTTTTGGCCGTCCCTTTTTTGAAACCGGCAACAACCCGGAACGCGTATTCATCAGCAACTACCAGGAGCTGGGATATCTGAGCCAGGGCGTGCTGACTGTTTTGTTGCCGCAACGCCGTGTCGAAAGTTTTCGCATTGACCCTGAAACTTATGCGGCGACACCAGCCGCCGTTGATCCGCAACGGTTGAATGAGGCCATCGCCTATTACCAGACCGCATCACGTGCCTTCAAGGGGGGCAATCTACGAGCGCCTGATCATTCGATAGCCAACTAATCTCTTGTCAGAAGAAGCCCGGTCTTTTATCACTCCAGCAACACCAGCAGCCAGATGACCGCCACGTTAAGCAACGCGATCAGCACCGCCGCGCTGCCCATGTCTTTGGCGCGCTTGATGAGGGGGTGGTATTCCAGAGAGATGCGGTCCAGCGCCGCCTCCAGTGCCGAATTGAGCAATTCGACAATCAATACCAGCAGCACCGAAGAGATCATCAACACACGACCAACGGCGCTCGGTTCCAGATAGAGCGCCAGAGGAACAAGGCTGGTCGCCAGCAGGATTTCCTGCCGGAACGCATCCTCGTGCCGGAACGCGGCTTTCAGGCCGTCGGCAGAGTAAACACAGGCACTGAGTAGGCGTTTGAGACCGGTTTTTCCCTTGAATGGAGGTTCTTGCATGGAGATGGGATCCCTTAACTTTCGCCGCCGGGCCTGCATTAAATCAATGGCTCAGACTCGATTAATTTTGTGATCACTGCTGCCGGTGCGTACGCTGCAGGCCGGCTTCGACCTGGGCGCGCTTTTCTTTTCCGGACAGTAGCTCAATCAGCTCCAGCGCGAAATCCATCGCCGTGCCGGGACCGCGCGAGGTGATGACCTTGCCGTCCCTGACCACGGGATTATTTTCAATCGTGATTTTGGAGGACGCGAGTTTTTCCAGCGTGCCCGGAAAGCCGGTGGCGCGTTTGCCGTCGAGCAGGCCCGCGTGCGCGAGCACGGCGGGTGCGGCGCAGATGGCGGCGGTGAATTTTCCGCCGCGCGCCATTTTTTTCAGCAGTGCGTGGATGCGCGCGTCGTTATTGAGATTGTCGCTGCCGGGCTGTCCGCCGGGCAGCACCACCATGTCGTAGTCGTGCTCCAGTGCCTCATCGAGCGTGGTGTCGGGGAGCAGACGTGTGCCGCGGCTCGCCACTACCGGCTCGCCGTCGAGGCCGGCGGTTACGACGTTGATGCCGGCGCGGCGCAGCAGGTCGATGAGGGTGACCGCCTCCAGTTCTTCACACCCCTGCGCCAGAGGTACGAGTACTTTGCTCATGGGCCTCCAAACTATTCATAGCGCCCTAAATCTACTGCGCGTCTTTGATGCGGGTGCGTGCGGTGCTCGGAATCCTCATGTACTACTTGTACACTCCGGTTCCTGCG
>JAURVQ010000117.1 GCA_030655395.1 Gammaproteobacteria bacterium
CGGCGAACAGGGCAGAGGATTCGCAGTGGTGGCGGACGAAGTACGCACCCTGGCGCAGCGCACGCAGCAGTCCACCCAGGAAATCCGGCAGATGATCGAGCAGCTCCAGACCGGCGCCAAGAATGCGGTGCAGGCGATGGCGCAGGGCAAGAGCCAGGCGCAGATGAGCGTGGAGCAGGCAGCGAAGGCGGGCGCCTCGCTGGAGTCGATCACGCGTGTGGTGGAGAGCATCAGCGACATGAACACGCAGATCGCGAGCGCGGCGGAAGAGCAGAGCAAGGTGGCCGAAGAGATCAACCGCAATATCATCAACATCAGTCAGGTGGCGGGGCAGGCAACGGCGGGGACATTGCAAACCGCAGAGGCGAGCAACGAGCTCGCGCGTCTCGCCGCCGGGCTTCAGTCCGTGGTGGCGCAGTTTAGACTGTAGCTAAAATCCGCGTTACTACTACCCTGTAGGTCAGGTTGCCGCAGGCTACCTGACAGCGCTGTCACGTAGCTTCGCAACGCGACCTACGACTTGTGGATGATGCCAGGATGTGTGCTACCATTAAATTTATAAAATACTAAAAATAATGTTGTGCTTCCATAGGGCATGCATTTGTCTTCCGACGGGCATCACGAAAAACCGGGTCTGAACACGCCTGCGCAGGAAGGGAAGCGCAAGACCGTTTTCGATCTCAACCGGGAGTTCAGCGAATTTCTCGGCATTACCCATGAAGACCTCCGCCTGTTGAGCACCTGCCATGAGGCGCTGTTGCAAGGTTCGGAGCGCTTCGGGCAGTTGTTCTACGACTATCTGTTTAATTTCTCCGCCACTGCGGGCGTGCTCACTGAATACCAGCGCAGCGGCCATGCGGTCACCGGCCTGATCAAGAAACAGCAAGCCCATCTGGTGGGGCTGCTCTCCGGCGACATCAGCGAGGGCAACGGACAAACACTGATAGCGATAGGCAAGGTGCATTACCGCTACGGCATCGAGCCGGCGTGGATCATGGGAGCCTATCGGCTCTATCTTCATCATTTGCGCACGCTGATTCTCGACTCGCTCCTTGTTGATGATGCAAGCCGCAAACCGCTCTTGGATGTGGTCTCCAAGCTCCTGTTCCGCGACATGGGCTTGATGCTGGAGGGTTACTGGGACGCCGCCGCGGAGTTGCTGCTGCACGAGCGCAACAAGGTGCGCGAAATGCAAAGTCGCGTGTCGAGCCTGCTCGCCAATATCCCGCAGGTTTTATGGTCGGTGGATGTCGCCACTAATCAGCCGCTTTACATCAGCCCCCACACGCAGAAGGTCTGCGCCATGGATATCGAGATGCCGATTCCCTGTCTCAACTGGACGGTTCCGGATGACCGCCAGATCGTCGAGCTGGCCTGGCAACAGGCATTGCTGGGCAAGCAGGTGGAGGTGGAGAGCCGCATCCGCGCGCCGGAAGGCGGCGAGCGCTGGTTCCGGCGCCTGTTTCGGCCCTTCCTCGATAGCGCAGGCCGCGTGGTGCGCATTGACGGCGTGATGGAGGATGTCTCCGACTCCAAGGAGGCGCGCGAACACCTGCGCCGGCTCGCCACCACCGACGTGCTCACCGGCCTGCCCAACCGCACGCTGTGGTATGACCGCGTGAGTCAGGCCATTGCCGCCGCGCGGCGCGAACCAGGGCGGCATGTGGTGCTGATGATTCTCGACCTCAATCATTTCAAGATCATCAATGACACGCTGGGGCACTCCACCGGCGACGAGATATTGCATCTGGTTGCGCAGCGCCTGAAGGCGGTGCTGCGCGAGTCGGATACGCTGGCGCGGCTGGGCGGCGACGAGTTCGCCATTCTGCTGCCCAACGCGGTGCATGGAAGGGCGGACGCGGAGCGCGTGGCCGGGCAGGTAATAAGATGTTTCGCCGAGCCGGTGCACTATGGCGACAACGAATTCTACCTCGGCGCGGCGATAGGGATCGCCCTGTTCCCCGATGACGGCGAGGACACGGATACGCTGGTGCGGCGCGCCGACGTGGCGATGTACGCGGCCAAGCAGAGCAATACGGGATTTCTGTTCTACGATGCCAAAGCCGACACCAACACCGCACAGCGCCTGCAGATGTCGAGCGACCTGCGCCATGCGCTGACGCGCGGGGAGTTCGAGCTCTATTTTCAGCCCAAGGTGGACCTTGTCTCGCGCCGCATCGTCGGCGTTGAGGCGCTGATACGCTGGCATCATCCGGAACAGGGGTTGGTTCCACCCGCCCTGTTTCTTCCCGTGGCCGAGCAGACCGGACTCATCAATGCGATCAGCGACTGGGTGATCCTGAGCGCGGTGGCGCAGATCAAGCACTGGCAGCGCAGCGATCGGGAACTGCCTGTGGCGATCAATCTCTCCACCCGTACCTTCCAGTCGCCGAAGCTGGTCGAGCGGATTGCCGAGATATTAACCGCTGCTCAGGTGCCGGGCAGACTGCTCGAGATTGAGATTACCGAAAATGTGTTGATGACCGACTTTGAACGCGGCTACAGACTGGTGCATGAACTCCATGAGCTCGGTCTCAGCATCGCCATCGACGATTTCGGCACCGGTTATTCGTCGCTCGCCTATCTCAAGAAGCTCCCTATCGACACCCTCAAGATCGACAAATCCTTCGTGCTCGACATGGCCACGGATGAAAACGACGCCGCCATCGTGCGTTCCACCATCGAACTCGGCCACAACCTCGGCTTCAAGGTGGTGGCGGAGGGCATTGAACACAGTCATGTGCTGGAAATGCTGACGCGGCTGGGGTGTGATTTCGCACAGGGATATCACATCAGTCACCCGCTGCCCGCCCCGGAGCTGGAGCGCTGGATGCAGGAGTCGCCCTGGGGCTTGCGCGGCACATAGGAAGTGCTGATTAATTCAACGTCCGTTGCTGCCCTGACAATTCAACGCCAAGACGCCAAGCCGCAAAGATTTTAACGCGTTTATCTTGGCGTCTTGGCGTTGAGTATCTGGAATATAAGGCCGTCTTACGCTGGCTCACGCCAACTTTCCGCCGTCGTTACTTAATCTCTCGTCAATGCCCCGTCAGGGGCGCAGTCTGCCGCGCTAACTTTTTGATAACAGGCGCCGCCGTGCTGTATTGCATGCTGTGGCACAGCCCTTGCAAGTGTTGCATCGCAAGCTAGGGTTAGCGTAGTTACTTCATGGAGAACGCCGATGCCGGTGGATGATGATCTGGAGCTGGATACTGACAAGGCCCAGCCTCCCAAAAAGGGTTCGCTCAAAAAGGTCATGCTGTGGAGTGTGATCGGTCTGCTGTTCGTGGGCGGCGGAACGGCGGGTGGATTGTATTTCACGGGCATGTTGCCGGGATTTTCCGCGCCGGGCGAGGATAGCGCGAGCGCGGACAGCACCGATCCGAAAAAGAAGGGCGTGAAGGGCGCGAAGGGCAAGAACGGCAAGCAGAAAGAGCCGCCCAAGCCGATGATCTATCAGGCGCTGGAGCCGCCGTTCGTGGTGAATTTTCAGGACCAGGCCCAGGTGCGTTTTCTCCAGGTCAGCATGGAGGTGAGCGCGCGCGACCCGCTGGTGATGGAGGCGGTGAAAACACACATGCCGGTGATCCGCAATAATCTGGTGCTGCTGCTCGCCAGCCAGACCTACGGCGGAATGAGCACGCGCGAAGGCAAGGAAAAGCTGCGCGCCGACGCGCTGGCCGAGATTCAGAAAATACTCACGGAGCAGACCGGCAAGCCCGGTGTCGAGGCCGCGTACTTTACCAGCTTTGTGATGCAGTAGCCTCCCATGGCCGTTAGCGATCTGCTTTCCCAGGAAGAAATCGATGCGCTGCTGAATGGCGTGTCGAGCGGTGACGTCAAGACCGAGGGCGCTGCGCTGGTAGACCCCGGCGTGGCGCAGGGCTTCGACTTCAATAATCAGGACCGTATCGTGCGCGGGCGCATGCCCACGCTGGAAATGGTGAACGAACGGTTCGCGCGCTATTTCAGAATCAGCCTGTTCAGTTTGATGCGCCGCTCGGCGGAGATCTCCGTGGGCCAGGTGCAGATGATGAAGTTCGCGGAATACGTGCACAGCCTGTTTGTCCCCACCAGCCTCAACATGACTCGCATCAAGCCGCTGCGCGGCACGGCGCTGTTTATTCTTGACCCCAAGCTGGTGTTCATCATAGTGGACAATTATTTCGGCGGCGACGGCCGCTTTCACGCCAAGATCGAGGGGCGCGAGTTCACGCCCACCGAGCTGCGCGTGGTGCAGATGATACTGATGCAAGCCTATAAAGACCTCAAGGAGGCCTGGTCACCGGTGATGCCGGTGGATTTCGAGTATCTCAGTTCCGAAGTCAATCCACAGTTTGCCAACATCGTGAGTCCGAGCGAAGTGGTGGTGGTGACGACCTTTCACATCGAGCTTGACGGCGGCGGCGGTGATCTGCACGTCACCATGCCCTATTCGATGCTGGAGCCGATCCGTGAGCTGCTCGACGCCGGCGTGCAGAGTGACCGCTCCGAAGTTGATGAACGCTGGTCGCAGGGGCTGCGCGATGAGATGAAGGAGGCGATGGTCGATATCAACAGCACCCTCGTGGAGGCTCATATCTCGCTGCGTGAGCTGATGAATCTCAAGCCCGGCGACGTCATTCCGGTCAGCCTCCCCGCCACGGTGCTCGCGTGCGCGGATGATATTCCCATCTTCCGCGGTCATTACGGAACGGTGCGCGGCAATAATGCCATCAAGGTAGTGGAGCCGGCGCGGCGCCCGCCACATGCGTAGCAGAACAATGAAGCTGATGAACAGGAGCAGATTATGAGCGTTGCAGAAACCACAGCCGAAACTCCAGCCACTGAAGGCGCAGCAGTCCCTGACGAGTGGGCCGCGGCGCTGGCCGAGCAGGGCGATGTCGGCGCCGCCACGGCAGATGTCGGCACCGCCCAGGCCGGCGCCGCCCCTGCTGCGGCTCCGGTTGAGCAGAAGATGAATTATGCGCGCGCCGAGTTCCAGGAATTGCAGGACGATGCGCAGCCGCATGCCAATAGTGAGGCCAATCTGGATGTGATTCTCGATGTCACGGTCACGCTTTCCATGGAAATCGGCCGCACCAAGATCAGCATCCGTAATCTGCTGAAGCTCAATCAGGGCTCGGTGGTTGAGCTGGACCGTCTCGCCGGCGAGCCGATGGATGTGCTGGTGAACAACTGTCTCATCGCGCACGGCGAAGTGGTGGTGGTGAATGACAAGTTCGGCATCCGGCTGACCGACGTCATCAGCGCCGCCGAACGTGTGAAGAAGTTGAAGTGAGCATGCACGGTTCACGCATGTGGCACCGCGCCGTCATGCGCACACTCGCCCTGCTTTGCGTCGCGGCCACAGTGTTGTCGGGCACATCGGCCTTCGCCGCCGAGCGCGCGAGCACGGCGCCGGTTGCGCTGGTAAATCCGTTATCGGCAGGCGCTGTCGTGCAGACGATACTGGGTTTGATGGTGGTCGTTGCCGTCATTGTCGCCGTGGCATGGCTGTTGCGCCGCGTGTCCCAGATGCAGGCAGGTGTGCAGGGTGCGCTCAAGGTGGTGGCGGGGTTGTCGCTGGGCGCGCGTGAGCGCGTGGTGCTGATGCAGGTGGGCGAGAAACAACTGCTGCTTGGCGTTGCGCCGGGCCGTATTCAAACGCTGTATGTGCTGGAGCAGCCGCTCCCCGCGGCGGCTGGCGGCATGAGTGCGGAACTTGATTTCGCCGAACGTCTGAAGCACGTACTGGCGCAGGTTACGGGAAAATATCAAACCGGAACCGGCAAACCGGGCCAGCCGTCATGATGCGCATGCCGCTGCCGGTGAAGTTGTTTTTGTATGTCATGGCGTGCGGCGTACTGGCGTTGCCGCTGGACGCCTATGCCGCGGCGGCGCCGGGGATCAACGCCTTGTCCGTGACCACCGGCGCGGACGGCAGCCAGACCTACACGCTCAGCATCCAGGTGCTGGCGTTGATGACGGCGCTTACGCTGTTGCCCACGGCGCTTATCATGATGACGTCGTTCACGCGCATCATCATTGTGCTGGCGATCCTGCGTCAGGCGCTCGGTACCGCACAGACGCCGACCAATCAGATTCTGATCGGGCTCGCCCTGTTCCTCACCTTTTTCATCATGGCGCCGGTGTTCGACAAGGCCTATCAGGATGGGGTGCAGCCCTACATGAACGAACAGATGCCGGTGCAGGAGGCGCTGGCACACGCAAGCGAACCCTTCCGTAATTTCATGATGGCGCAGACGCGCGACAGTGATCTGGCGCTGTTCGCGCGTATTTCGGGCAAGGAGAGCATTGAGTCACCGGATCAGGTGCCGTTCACGCTGCTGGTGCCTGCGTTCATCACCAGTGAACTGAAGACCGCCTTCCAGATAGGGTTCCTGCTGTTCATTCCGTTTCTGATTATCGATCTCGTGGTGGCGAGCGTACTGATGGCGATGGGCATGATGATGCTCTCGCCGCTCATCATCTCGCTGCCGTTCAAGATCATGCTGTTTGTGCTGGTGGACGGCTGGGCGCTGGTGATCGGCACGCTCGCCTCGAGTTTCTACGTGTGACATGCAATGACGCCGGAATCCATCATTGCACTCATGGGGCAGAGCATGCAGGTAACGCTGCTGTTGCTCGGGGTGGTGTTGTTGCCCGCGCTGGCCGGGGGTCTGTTGGTGAGCCTGTTTCAGGCCGCGACGCAGATCAATGAAATAACGCTGAGCTTTATTCCCAAACTGCTCATTACCGTGCTGGCGATGGTGCTCGGCGGACCCTGGATGCTGCAGCTCATCATGGGCTATACGCAGCGTCTGTACGAAAACATCCCCAACATGATCGGATAACCATGGGCTTCACCAGTGCCGAAATCACCTCTCTTGTCGGCATCTATCTGTGGCCGCTGTTCCGTATCGGTGCCCTGGTGAGTGCGGCACCGCTGCTCGGCTCGCGCTCGGTACCGGTGCGCATACGCCTCGGTCTCGCGCTGGTGCTGACGCTGGTCATCGCCCCGGTACTGCCGCCGCCGCCCGCGCTCGATCCCTTCAGTGCGGCGGGTCTTCAGGTGACCATTGCCCAGGTGCTGATTGGATTGGCCATGGGCTTTGCGCTGCAACTCGTGTTCGCCGCGTTTGTGCTCGCCGGAGAACTCATCAGCATGGGCATGGGGCTGGGCTTCGCCGCGATGAATGACCCGGTGAGCGGCGTCTCGGTGCCGACCATAGGCCAGTTTTACACCATCGTGGTAACGCTCCTGTTTCTCGCGCTGAACGGGCACTTGATGCTCATCGAGGTACTGGCCGACAGTTTTCACACGCTGCCGGTCGGCACGCACGGCCTCGCGGTGCAGGGGGTGTGGGAGCTGGTGCTGTGGGGCGGGCGCATGTTTGTGTGGGCGCTGCTGATCGCATTGCCCGCCATGGGTGCGCTGCTGCTGGTGAATCTGGGTTTCGGCATCATGACGCGCGCCGCACCCCAGCTCAACATCTTCGCCGTGGGTTTCATGGCGATCATCCTGCTCGGCCTGCTGATCATGTACGTTACGTTGCCCAGTCTGCTGCCGCAACTGATGAGCATGATGGACGAGATATTCGGCTTGTTGCGCCACCTCATGACGCTGCGGGCGTGATCTCATGGCCGCGAACGACAAGGCACAGGAACGTACCGAACCAGCGACGCCCAAGCGCCTGGAGGAGGCGCGCAAAAAGGGCCAGGTTCCGCGTTCGCGCGAACTGAATACGCTGGCCTTGCTGCTCACCTCCGCGCTCGGCTTCCTGATGCTCGGCGGAGGCATCGCGCAGGGCTTGAGCAGGTTGATGCAGCAGGGATTGCAGCTAAGCCGCGCCAACATCTTTGACGCTCACGCGCCGACACTATTGTTCAAGCAAACCGTGCTGGACGCATTATGGCTGCTGGCGCCGCTGCTGGGGCTGCTCACGCTGGCCGCTCTCATTGCGCCGGTTGCGCTCGGCGGCTGGTCGTTCAGCCCCTTAACCATGAAAGGAGAGCGCCTCAGTCCGGTGGCGGGGCTCAAGCGCATGTTCGGTTCGCATGGGCTGATGGAACTGTTCAAGGCGCTGGTGAAGTCCGCGCTGATTGGCGGGGCAATGGTCATGCTGCTGTGGAGCAAGGCGGGCGAGTTGCAGAATCTCGGCGCCCAACCGCTTGAGACGGCGCTCGCGCATGCAGGCGACATACTCGTGTGGTCATTTCTCGTCATGACCTTGTCGTTCGCGGCAGTGGTGGCGGTGGATGTGCCGTTCCAGCTTTGGCAGCACGGGAAACAGTTGCGCATGACGCGGCAGGAGATCAGGGATGAAATGAAGGAGACGGACGGCAATCCGGAGACGAAGGGCCGCATTCGCTCCATGCAGCGTGAAGTGGCCGAGCGCCGCATGATGGCGGAGGTGCCCAAGGCCGACGTCATCATCACCAACCCCACGCACTTTGCCGTGGCGTTGCGCTATGACCAGAATAAAATGCGCGCGCCGCGCCTGGTGGCGAAGGGTCGCGACCTGATTGCGGCGGAGATCCGCCGCGTGGCCGCCGCCGCCGGCGTGACCTGCGTGCAGGCGCCTGCGCTTGCGCGCGCGGTATACCACGGCGTGGAGATCAATCGGGAAATTCCCGCCGCCCTCTATACGGCAGTCGCACAGATTCTCGCCTACGTTTATCAGTTGAAAACGGCGCGCAGTGAGCACGCCGCTGAACCGGTTTTGCCGGAGCTCGTGCTGCCCGATGAATGGAGGCGCGACTGATGGCTGAGGCAGTCGCACTCAACCGGCTGCGCGAAATGTCGCGCTATGGCCTCGGCGCAATGGTGCTGCTGGTGATGATGCTCGCCATGCTCATCGTGCCGCTGGCGCCGTTCGTACTGGATATCCTGTTTACCTTCAACATTGCGCTTGCGCTGGTGGTGCTGCTGGCAGTCGTGTACACGCAGCGCCCGCTCGATTTCGCGGTGTTCCCCACCGTGCTGCTGCTCGCCACACTGCTGCGCCTCGCGCTCAACATCGCATCGGCGCGCGTGGTGCTGCTGCACGGTCATCAGGGCACCGAAGCGGCGGGCCAGGTCATCAGCGCCTTCGGCGAGTTTGTGGTGGGCGGCAATTACACCGTTGGATTTATCGTGTTCATGATTCTGGTCATCATTAATTTTGTAGTCATTACCAAGGGTGCGGGACGCATCTCCGAGGTGAGCGCGCGCTTCACCCTGGATGCGATGCCGGGCAAGCAAATGGCGATCGACGCCGATCTCAATGCCGGAGCTATCACCCAGGCCGAGGCCAAGCAGCGCCGCTCTGAGGTGGTACAGGAGGCGGACTTCTACGGCTCGATGGATGGCGCAAGCAAGTTTGTGCGCGGCGACGCCATTGCGAGCATTCTGGTGGTGTTTATCAACTTGCTGGGCGGCATCAGCATCGGCGTTCTGCAGCACGACCTCGCCTTTGGCGAGGCGCTGCGCATTTACGCGCTGCTCACCATCGGTGACGGCCTGGTGGTACAGGTTCCGGCGCTGGTGCTGTCCACCGCCGCCGCGATCATGGTGACGCGCGTCTCCAGCGCGCAGGACATGGGCGGACAGATTCTCAGCCAGTTGTTCGGCAGCCCGCGCGCGCTCGGAGTCACCGCCGCCATCATCGGGGCGATGGGCCTGGTGCCGGGTATGCCCAATGTCGCGTTCTTAACGCTCGCGGGCATCGCGGGCGGCGGCGCATGGATGATTGCCGAGCGGCGCAAGGTAGCCGAGCGCACACCCGCCGCCGCGCCTGTGATCGAGTCTGGCAGCGAGCCCAAGGACCTCAACTGGGACGACATGGTGCCGGTGGACAGTATCGGTCTCGAGGTGGGTTACCGTTTGATTCCGCTGGTGGACAAGACCCAGGGCGGGCAGTTGATGGCGCGCATCAAGGGCGTACGTAAAAAGATGTCGCATGAGCTGGGGTTTCTTACGCCGCCGGTGCACATCCGCGACAATCTTGATCTCGCTCCCAACGCTTATCGCATCACGCTCATGGGCGCGACGGTGGGTGAGGCCGAGGTCTATCCGGAGCGTGAGCTTGCCATCAATCCCGGGCGCGTGTTCGGCAGCTTGCCGGGCTTCGCCACCAAGGACCCGGCCTTCGGCCTGGAAGCGATGTGGATCGAGCCGAGCCAACGCGAGCAGGCGCAGACCATGGGCTACACCGTGGTGGATGCCAGCACGGTGGTGGCGACGCACATCAATCAATTGCTGCAAACGCATGCGCACGAACTGCTCGGGCGTGACGATGTGCAGCATCTGCTCGATAACCTCGCCAAGAGCGCGCCCAAGCTGGTGGAAGAACTGGTGCCCAAGACGCTCTCGCCCGCGGTGATGGTCAAGGTGCTGCAGAACCTGCTGGAGGAAAACATCCCGATCCGCGACATGCGCCGCATCGCGGAGACCCTCGCGGAGCATGCGCCACGCAATCAGGACCCGACTTTCCTCACCAGCGTCGTACGCGTGGCGCTCGGGCGCACGATAGTGCAGCAGATCAACGGCATGGCGAGCGAGCTGCCGGTTATTTCACTCGGCCCGGAGTTGGAACAGATATTGCAGAAATCATTGCAGGGTATGGAGGGCGCAGGTGTCGAACCGGGACTGGCGGAGCGCATTCATACCTCTCTGTCCGAGGCCGCGAAGCATCAGGAGACGCTCGGGCAGCCGGCGGTGCTGCTGGTGCCGGCGCCGCTGCGGGTGATGCTGGCGCGTTTTGTGCGGCACCGGATTCCGGGCCTGTATGTGCTGGCGTACAACGAGGTGCCGGATAACAAGCACATCAAGATAGTGGCGAGTATCGGGAAGCAGTGATAAGGCGGACGTGAGCCGAGGTAGCGGAATGAAGATCAAACGAATTTTTGCAGCCGACATTCGTCAGGCCATCCATCAGGTGCGTGACGCACTGGGGCCGGATGCGGTGATACTCTCGAACCGTCAGGTGCAGGGCGGTGTGGAGATCGTCGCGGCCACGGACTATGACGAGGCGCTGCTCAGCAGTCTGGGCGAGGCGGGTTTGGCCGCGCAGAGCGCAAACGGTTCGCCTGTACGTGACCCGTCCAGTCAGGTGCAGGCCGATGATGATGTGCCGGTGCGCGACAAACGTGCGCCGCGGAAGACAGCCTATCAGCCCCCCGCGAAGCCCGATGCACACATCGAATGGTCGCAGGATCCATCGCTGGTCGAAATGCGGCGCGAACTCAAGACCCTGCGCGGTCTGCTGGAGAGCCAGGTTTCCGGGCTGGCCTGGGGCGATGTCGGCAGGCGGCATCCGTTGCGCGCTACCTTGCTGCGGCGCTTCATGGAGCTGGGCCTGAGCCCGCATCTGTGTCAGCAGGTGGCGGACTCGGTGTCCGAGGACGTGGATTTTGATCACGCCTGGCGCCATGGCCTCGGCCTGATCGCACACCGTGTGCCGGTGACGAACGACGATATTCTCACTGAGGGCGGGGTGGTGGCGCTGGTCGGCCCCACGGGTGTGGGCAAGACCACCACCATCGCCAAGCTTGCCGCGCGCTTTGCGCTGCGTCACGGCCCGGACAGCGTGACGCTTGTCAGCACCGACGGCTACCGCATCGGCGCGCATGAGCAGTTGCGTATTTATGGGCGCATTCTGAATATACCCGTACGTCTCGCCACCAGCGCGGAGGAGTTGCACAGCACGCTGGAGGATTTGCGCGACAAGCGCCTGGTGCTGATTGACACCGCCGGCATGAGTCAGCGTGACGTGCGCCTGTCGCAACAGTTTACGCTGCTGCAAGGCGGCACGGCGAAGGAAGCACCGATCAAGACCTATCTGGTGATGTCGGCCACCAGTCCGGTCGCGGCCCTCAACGAGATCGTGCAGGCGTTCCGCGGCGCACAGCCGCGTGGCTGCATACTCACCAAGCTGGACGAAGCCGTGAGCCTGGGGGCGGCACTCTCTGCCGTCATTGAACACAAATTGCCGGTGGCCTATGTCAGCAACGGCCAACGCGTGCCGGAGGACATGCAGCCCGCGCGCGCGCATACCCTGGTGATACGCAGCGTCACCATCATGCAGCAGAGCGGCGAGCAGATGGAAGACGAATCACTTGAACTCGCGCTGGGAGGCTTGCTCGCCGATGCACACTTCTGAACGACACAGCGACCAGGCGGCCGGCCTGCGCCGCATGACACAGCCTCAGCCGGTGCGCGTGATCGCGGTCACCAGCGGCAAGGGCGGCGTCGGCAAGACCAATGTCTCGGTCAATCTTGCCGTCGCGCTGGCCAATCTCGGCCAGCAGGTGATGGTGCTCGATGCCGACCTTGGCCTCGCCAACATTGATGTCATGCTGGGGCTCCATCCCACCTACAACCTGTCCCACGTGCTCACCGGCGTGCGCTCGCTGGAGGAGATTATCATTCCCGGCCCGGTGCCCGGCCTGCGCATTATCCCGGCGTCGTCAGGTATCCAGACGATGGCGGAGCTTGGCGCCATGCAACACGCCGGCATTGTGCGTGCGTTCAGCGAACTCACGCAGAAACTCGATGTATTGCTGATCGACACCGCCGCCGGGATTTCCGACAGTGTGGTGAGCTTCACCCGCGCGGCGCAGGAAATCATCATGGTGGTGTGCGATGAGCCCGCCTCCATCACCGATGCCTATGCGCTGATAAAGCTGCTCTCGCGCGAGCATGGGCGCAGCCGTGTTCGCATCCTCGCCAACATGACGCATGGCGCGCATGAAGGGCGCGAGTTGTTCACCAAGGTGTCGCGCGTGACGGATCGTTTTCTGGATGTGGTGCTGGACTACATGGGCGCCGTACCGTACGACGACTATCTGCGCAAGGCGGTGCAAAAGCAGCGCGCCGTCATGGAGGCCTATCCGCGCAGCAAGGCGGCGCTGGCCTTCAAAGGTCTGGCGCAAAAAGTACTGAGTTGGCCGTTGCCGCAACAGGCGAGCGGTGATATGGAGTTTTTTGTGGAGCGTCTGGTGCAGTCATCGCCCGCGGTGATCGCTCAAGTCCAGCCCATAAGGGCCGGAGGGGCGCTGTCATGAAAGGCGTTGCACTCTATACCGCGACCCAACCCGGCGCTCAAGACGAACTGGTGACGCGTCATGCGCCGCTGGTCAAGCGCATTGCCTATCACCTGATGACGCGGCTGCCGCCCAGTGTGCAGGTGGATGATCTGATTCAGGCTGGACTGATCGGCCTGCTGGAGGCGGCGCGCCATTACGATGCAAGCCAGGGCGCGAGCTTCGAGACCTATGCCGGTATCCGTGTCCGTGGCGCGATGCTGGACGAGGTGCGCAAGACCGACTGGGCGCCGCGCTCGGTACATCGCAAGGCGCGCATGATTTCCGATGCGGTGCGCGCCATTGAAAACCGGGTGGGACGGCACGCGCAGGATCACGAGGTCGCCACCGCGCTGGACATGTCGCTGCATGACTATCATCAGATGCTGCAGGATGCGAGTGGTTATTCGTTACTGAGTCTCGATGCGATGGCGGCGGATGATGAATATGGGGCGCACGAGGCGCCGGACAAGGGCGAGACGCCACTGGAGAGCCTGCAAAATGCGGATTTCCGGCAGACACTTGCCGCGGCGATTGAGGACCTGCCCGAGCGTGAGCGTCTGGTGATTGCGCTTTACTACGACGATGAGTTGAACCTGCGCGAGATCGGCGCGGTGCTCGAGGTGAGCGAGTCGCGCGTGAGCCAGATACACACCCAGGCCATGCTGCGGCTGCGCGCGCACATGGAGCGGACGGAGCAGGACGCCGGGGCCGCACCGAAGATCAAAAGAAACGACAGGAAAAAGCTGCGCATGGCGTCATAACGATGGATGCACTGAAGGTGGCTAACGACTTCATTATCAGGACGGCTGTACTCTCCGCCGCGTCTCCGCCCCCTGTTGAGGGGGCGGGACAGGGTGGGGGTAGAGTTAACAGGGTTACTGTTCGGGAGAACCGGGCCCGCAGCATGCCTCCGCCCTGTGTCTGCTGAGCTGTTTTTAAGGAGGTTATCTTGGACAAGAACATGAAAATCCTCATCGTGGATGATTTCTCCACCATGCGGCGCATCATCAAGAATCTGCTGCGCGACCTCGGCTTCAACAACACGAGCGAGGCGGATGACGGGAATACCGCATTGCCGCTGCTGCAGGCGGGCGGGTTTGATTTTCTGGTGACCGACTGGAACATGCCCGGCATGCAGGGCATTGACCTGCTCAAGGCCGTGCGCGCCGATGCCAAACTTGCCCAGTTGCCGGTGCTGATGGTCACGGCGGAGTCCAAGCGTGAGCAGATCGTCGAGGCGGCGCAGGCCGGCGTCAACGGTTATATCGTCAAACCGTTCACCGCAGTCACGCTGAAGGAAAAAATCGACAAGATATTCGAGCGCCTGCAGGCCACCGCGTGAGCGCGTCGTGCATCCGTTCTGTGAATCTCACCAAGGAAAATGACAATGGCCGATGATCAACCCATCAACAAAGATGACCTTCTGGTGCAGGCCCGCACCCTGGTCACGCAACTTGAGGCCGGCAACGAGAGCGACATCAATAAAACGCTGGACGACCTGATGCGCCTGCGCGAGTCCAGCCTGTTTCAGGAGCTGGGGAAGCTTACGCGCGAGTTTCACGACACGCTGAACAGTTTCCGTTTCGATGAGCGCGTGGCCGATCTTACCGAGCATGATATCCCCGACGCCAAGGAACGGCTGAGTTATGTGATCACCATGACCGAGCAGGCGGCGCACCGCACACTCACTGCCGTGGAGGCCACCATTCCACTGTCCGAGCAGCTGGAGCAGCAGGCAGGTGCGTTGCGGGAGAAATGGCAGCGCCTGCTACGGCGCGAAATGGATGCGGGCGAATTCAAGGCGCTGAGTCTGGAGTTGAATGAATTTCTCCCGCTGGTGCAGGACAACTCGTCGAAGATACATATTAGTCTGTCGGATGTTTTACTCGCGCAGGACTATCAGGACATTACCGGGCAGATCATCCGCAAGGTGATTACGCTGGTGCAGGATGTCGAGGACAGCCTGGTGCGTCTTATCAAGATATCCGGTCAGCGCATGTTGCCGGCGGGCGAGCGAGCGCATAAGGCCGGTCTCGATGGCCCGCAGATCAATGCTGACCATCCGGATGTAGTTGTGGGGCAGGACAACGTGGACGATCTGCTTTCAAGTTTGGGGTTCTGAGGACTGTATCATGGATGGCGATACTGAAATTCTGCAAGACTTTCTCGTCGAGTCCGGCGAAATACTGGAAAAGCTGGGTGAGCAACTGGTCGAGCTGGAGGCGCGCCCGGACGACAATGCCTTGCTGAATGCGGTGTTCCGCGGCTTCCACACCATCAAGGGCGGCGCGAGTTTCCTCGCGCTGACCACGCTGGTGGAAGTGTGTCATCGCGCCGAGGATGTGTTCAACACGCTGCGCCAGGGCGCACGCAAGGTTGATGCGGCGTTGATGGACGTGGTGCTGCAGGTGCTCGACTCCGTCAATCTGATGCACGAAGCCGTGCGCCTGGGTGAGGAGCCGGTAGCGGCGGGCCCCGAATTGCTCGCCAGGCTCGATGTGCTCGCCAGGCCTGCCGAAGCAGAGGCGCCGGTCGCAGAGGTGCAAGTTGCGCAGCCTGCCTCAGGTTCAGGCGACAGCTTGAGTGACGGCGACTACAAGGCGTTGCTCGATACGTTATACGAAACACCGCCCGCACAAACCGCGGCCACCGGCGGCGCGAGCCCCGCCGCCGCTTCCGGCGATGAGATAACAGACAATGAATTCGAGGCGTTGCTCGACCAGTTACACGGCAAGGGGCAGCCTCAGGAGGCGGTGGCTCCGGTAACAGCGCCGGCACCGCCCCCGGCGCCTGCTGCACCCCCCGCGCGCGCAGCTGCGCCGGATGAAATTACGGAAGCGGAATTTGACGCCCTGCTCGACCAATTGCAGGGCCAGGGCAAGAAAGCCGCGCCAGCCGTTGCCGCCGCCCGAAAAGAAGTGGCGCCTGTGGCGAAGGCGGAGGGCGAACATGTTGCCGCTGCGGCAGCGGAGACCACGGTGCGTGTTGACACCAAACGCATTGACGACATCATGAACATGGTGGGCGAACTGGTGCTGGTGCGTAACCGGCTGGTGACGCTTGAGGCATCGCTTTCCGACGAGGAGACGACCAAGGCAGTGGCCAACCTTGATGTGGTGACGGCGAGCCTTCAGACCGCGGTGATGAAGACACGCATGCAGCCGATCAAAAAAGTATTCGGTCGCTTCCCGCGCGTGGTGCGTGATCTTGCCCGCAGTCTGAACAAGGAAGTCACGCTGGAGCTGCAGGGTGAAGACACCGATCTTGACAAGAACCTGGTGGAGGCACTGGCCGATCCGCTGGTGCACCTGGTGCGTAATGCAGTGGATCACGGCATCGAGATGCCGGACAAGCGTGTGGCCGCGGGCAAGCCGCGTGGCGGCACGGTGTTGCTCACCGCCGCACAGGAAGGCGATCACATTCTGCTTACCATCGCCGATGACGGCGGCGGCATTGATCACGAGTTGTTGCGGCGCAAAGTGGTCGAGAAGGGCTTGATGGACGCCGAAGCGGCGGCGCGGCTCGACCAGACTGAGTGCTACAACCTGATCTTCATGCCCGGCTTCTCGACCAAGGAAGAGATATCCGATGTGTCCGGGCGCGGCGTGGGCATGGATGTGGTGAAGACACGCATCGCGCAACTGAATGGCGTGATCGAGATTGAATCCGCGATTGGCGCCGGTACGCGCCTGGTGATCAAGGTGCCGCTCACGCTGGCCATCATGCCTACCCTGATGGTGATGCTGGCCAACCAGATTTTCGCGCTGCCGCTGGTGAGCGTAAACGAGATATTCAATCTTGATCTTACGCGCACCAACAACGTCGATGGCCAGTTGACGGTGATGGTGCGTGACAGGGCATTGCCCTTGTTCTATCTGCGTGAATGGCTGGTAAGCCGGGTACATCGTGGATCACAGGGTATCTCCAGTCATGTAGTGATCGTGAATATCGGCATCCAGCGTGTGGGATTGGTGGTCGATCAACTGGTCGGTCAGGAGGAGGTGGTCGTCAAGCCTCTGGGCACAATGTTGCACGGGACGCTCGGTTTGTCCGGCGCGACGATCACCGGCGACGGGCGTATTGCGCTGATCCTGGATGTGCCGGGGTTGATGAAGGCATATGCGCGGAGAGCGTGAAGGAGCAATGACATGCCGGTGCGCGTGTTGGTGGTGGATGATTCGGGGTTTTTTCGGCGTCGTGTTACCGAGATACTGAGTACCGATGCCGGTATCGAGGTGGTCGGCGAGGCCGTGAACGGCGCCGAGGGCGTGGAGAAGGCGTTGAGCCTCAAGCCCGACGTCGTCACCATGGATATCGAGATGCCGGTGCTCGACGGCATCAGTGCAGTGCGTAAACTCATGGCCGTGCGCCCGACGCCGGTGCTGATGTTCTCATCGCTCACCACCGCAGGCGCACAGGCGACGCTCGATGCGCTGGATGCCGGTGCGCTCGATTTTCTCCCCAAGCGTTTCGAGGATATCGCCGCCGACCGCGAGGAGGCCAAGAAGCTTTTGTGCGCGCGCGTGCGTGCGTTGGGTCAGCGCGGCCTGCGCGTGGCGCCCGCCACAACGCCGGGCGGAAAACCACCCGCCGCCACTGCGCCCGCGCACCGTCCGGGCGCAGGCGCGGCGGGCATCAAGTCCAGTTGCCGGCTCGTCGTCATCGGCACCTCCACCGGCGGCCCCATTGCGTTGCAGCAGGTGCTTACCAAATTACCGAAGAATTTTCCGCTGCCGTTATTGCTTGTGCAACACATGCCGGCAAGTTTTACGCCCGCGTTTGCGCAACGGCTTGATCAGTTGTGCAACATCACGGTGAAAGAGGCCGTGGATGGAGATGTGCTCACTCCGGGCACTGCGCTGCTGGCGCCGGGGGGGCGCCAGATGGAGCTGGAGCTGTATAACGGCGCCGCGCGCGTGCGCATCCAGGACAACGCAGGGCAGATTTACAAGCCCAGCGTGGATATCACCCTCACCTCGCTCGCCAAGACAATGCCGAATCAGGTGCTCGCGGTGATTCTTACC
>JAURVQ010000118.1 GCA_030655395.1 Gammaproteobacteria bacterium
CTGTCCCGCCCCCTAAACAGGGGGCGGGAACGTATCGGAAACCGCAGTCTTACTTAATTAGGCCTATCAGTAATTCGCATCTCTTCGGTTTTCCCCACTTCTTCCCGCCCCCGCTTAAACCGCTTCCGCAGCGGTCTTTGCGCCTGATTTCCATCCGGCGATTTCGCTTGACAATGTCCGCGTGATCTTTCTATAGTGGGAAAATGTGGGGTAAAGTGGGTTAACCACGAGTAAGCCGGGGAGGCATGCGTGTTTCGAGGCGTCAACGCACTCAGTCTGGATGCCAAAGGCCGTATGGCGGTGCCTGCCAAGTACCGCGAGCGCCTGATGGCCCAGTGCAACGGGAATCTGGTCGCCACCATCGACCCGGAGGACTGCTGCCTGTGGCTGTATCCGCTGCCGGTGTGGGAAGAGATCGAGCGCGTGCTGGATCGCCTGCCGAGCCTCGACCAGGGTTCACGCCGCATTCAGCGCCTGCTCATCGGTCACGCCACCGAGTGCGATCTCGACGGCCAGGGGCGATTGCTGCTGCCGCCCCCGTTACGCGAATTCGCCAAGCTCGACAAGCAGGTGATGCTGATCGGTCAGGGCAAAAAGTTTGAAATCTGGTCCGAAGCGGTCTGGAACGAACAACGCGCCGCTTGGCTGGAACAGGATATCGGAGACTACAAGGAGTTATCCGATGACATGAAAAAGCTGTCGCTTTGACGGCATCGGCAGGCATCCATAGCCATATCCCGGTGTTGTTGGAAGAGGCGCTGGCGGGCCTCGCGATCAAGCCGGACGGGCTTTATGTGGACGGTACCTTCGGGCGTGGCGGCCATGCCGCGGGGTTGCTGCAACGGTTGGGAAGGGACGGGCGCCTGCTGGCGCTCGACAAGGATCCGCAGGCGGTGCAGGCGGGTTTGGAGGGGTTGGCGGCGGACAGGCGTTTCATGATTGAACGAGGGTCGTTCTCGATGCTCAAGCGGCATGTCGAAGGCCGGGGCTGGCTGGGCAAGGTCGATGGTGTTTTACTCGACCTCGGGATGTCGTCGCCCCAACTGGATGACCCGGCACGCGGCTTCAGTTTTCTCAAGGACGGTCCGCTCGACATGCGCATGGATCCGGATAGCGGCATCAGCGCCGCCGCCTGGCTGGCGCAGGCCGCCGAGGACGAGATTGTAGAGGTATTGCGCGAGTACGGCGAAGAGCGCTACGCGCGGCGCATTGCACGCGCCATCATTGCGGCACGCGCACACACACCTATTACCACCACGCGCCAGTTGGCCGAGCTTGTATCAGCCGCCAACCCGCGCTGGGAGCGCGACAAACACCCGGCCACGCGCAGCTTCCAGGCGCTGCGTATCTTCATCAACCATGAACTCGACGAACTCGACGCCTGTCTAACCCAGTGCATTGACGTGCTGGCGCCCGGCGGGCGGCTCGCCGTTATCAGTTTTCATTCACTGGAAGACCGTCTGGTAAAACGTTTCATCCGCCGCGAGGCGCGCGGCATTGAACTGCCGCTGGATATCCCCGTCACCCACGCCGAACTGCACCCGCGCTGGCGTGCCGTCGGCAAGGCCGTGCGCGCCAGCGCGGCCGAGGTCGCCGCCAATCCGCGCGCGCGCAGCGCCGTGCTGCGCATCGCGGAGCGCCTGCAATGAACGTGCACAGAGACGCCGTGTTCGCCGCCCTGCTCGTGCTGGCGGCGCTGGCGAGCGCGCTGGCGGTGGTCTACGCGCGGCATGAAGGGCGCAAATTATTTATCGATCTGCAGGCACTGCAACAGGTGCGCGACGAGATGGATGTGGAGTGGGGACAGTTGCAGCTCGAACAAAGCACGTGGGCCACACACAGCCGCATTGATCCCATCGCGCGCGAACAGCTCGACATGATGGTGCCTGCGCTCGACGCCACCCTGATGATTAAGCAACCGTGAACGCCGCCACGCCCATCGCCGTCCGTCCCGCGCGCCGCCGGGTGGTGCTCGCGCTGCTGGCGCTTGCGGCTACGGTGCTGGTCTGGCGCGCGGTCGATCTGCACATCGTGCACAAGGAATTCCTGCGCGACCAGGGCGCGGCGCGTTATCTGCGCGTGGTCACGCTGCCCGCGCATCGCGGCATGATCACCGACCGTAACGGCGAACCGCTGGCGGTGAGCACGCCGGTGGAATCGGTCTGGGCCAATCCGCGCGAGCTCGCCACCGCGCGCGCGGATTGGCCGCGTCTCGCTGCGCTGCTCGATCTGGATACCCCCCGCCTCGCCGACTATCTGGCGACACGGCTGGAGCGCGAGTTCGTCTATCTCAAGCGACGCATCGACCCCGATCTCGCCGCGCGCGTGATGGCGCTCAATGTCCCCGGTGTCGCGCTCACGCGCGAGTACCGCCGCTACTACCCGGAGGGCGAGGTCACGGCCCACGTGCTCGGCATCACCGGGGTGGACGACAACGGACAGGAAGGCATCGAACTCGCCTACGACGACTGGCTGGATGGCGTGCCGGGCGCAAAGCGCGTCATCAAGGACCGTCTCGGCCGCATCGTGCAGGACGTGGAGAGCCTGGCGCTGCCGCGCCCCGGACGGGAACTGCGTTTGAGCATTGACCGCCGCATCCAGTATCTCGCCTATCGCGAACTCAAAAGCGCGGTGCTCGAGCATCAGGCGCAGGCGGGCTCGGTGGTAGTGCTGGATGCAACGACCGGTGAAGTGCTGGCGATGGTGAACATCCCCGCCTACAACCCTAACCGCACTAGCGAGGCGCACAACAGCCGCTACCGTAACCGCGCCGTGACCGACCTGTTCGAGCCCGGCTCCACCGTGAAGCCGTTCACCGTCGCCGCCGCGCTGGAATCGGGACAGTATCGATCCGATACCATGATCGACACCGCGCCCGGCCTGTTACGCATCGGCAGCCGGGAAATCAATGATATCCACGACTACGGCCGCATCGACGTCGCCACCGTGATCCAGAAATCGAGCAACATCGGCGCCGCCAAGATGGCGCTCGCGATCCCGCGCGAGAAATTGTGGCAGACGTTTTCGCACGCGGGCTTCGGCGCCGTCACCGGCAGCGGTTTCCCGGGCGAGGCGGGCGGCGTGCTGACGTATTACCCGCACTGGCATGAAGTGGATCGCGCCTCGCTCGCCTTCGGCTACGGGCTTTCAGTCACCACGCTGCAACTCGCCGAGGCCTACGCCACTATCGCGAACGGCGGACAACTGCACCCGGCGTCGTTCCTGCCCCTGAAGGCGCCGGTGAACTCCAGCACGGTGATGCAGGCCGATACCGCCGCAACCTTGCGCGCCATGCTGGAGAGCGTGACGAATGAGGGCGGCACCGGCCTGCTCGCACGCGTGGCGGGTTACCGCGTGGCGGGCAAGACCGGCACGGTGCGCAAACTCGGGCCTGCGGGCTACGCCAAGGATCGTTATCTTTCGCTGTTTGCAGGCTTTGCGCCCGCGAGCCATCCGCGCCTCGTAATGGTGGTGATGATCAACGAGCCGGGCGGCACCCAGTATTACGGCGGTCAGGTCGCGGCACCGGTCTTCGCGCACGTGATGGCCGGCGCCCTGCGCCTGCTCAATGTCGCACCGGATGATATCGCCGTACCTTCACAGCCGCAGACACTGCAACTGACACAAAACACCCACGGCGCCGGGTTACAGAAAGTGAGCGCTACCAGTCTGTCACCCGACACAGGAGACGCAGAATGAGAGCTGCCTCGCGTTCACACCACCACGCCCCTGCGGCACACAAGTTGTCCACGCTGCTCGCGGGTTTCGCCGATGTCGCCCCGGCCTGCGAGCGCCTGATCTACGGCTTGTCGCTGGACAGCCGCACCACCCGCGCCGGCGATCTGTTTCTCGCCTGCCACGGCACGCGCACCGACGGCCACGCCTACATTGATCAGGCCACCCGGGCGGGTGCGGTGGCCATCGCATGGGAAATGGCGCCGGGGCATGCACATCCTGATCTGCCGCCCGACTGCAGCGGACGCAACGGCCGGCTGCCGACGTTCGGCATCGAGCAACTGGGCCAGCGCGTGGGCGTCATTGCGGAACGCTTTCATGACTACCCATGCCGGGAACTCAGCGTCATCGGCATCACCGGCACCAACGGCAAGACCTCCATCAGCCATCTGCTGGCGCAGGCATTGACGCCGGCGCTGTTATCGGACAAGAAGCCCGCCTGCGGTGTGATAGGCACGCTGGGTTACGGACTGTACGGCAGACTCCAGCCCGCGCGTCATACCACGCCCGATGCGCCCACCCTGCACGCATTGCTGGCGGAGTTCCGCGCCGCGCAGGCGCACCACGTGGTCATGGAGGTGTCATCGCACGCGCTGGCACAGGGCCGCGTCAACGGCGTCAGTTTCGATACCGCGGTATTCACCAACCTCACGCGCGATCATCTCGATTATCACGCCAACATGGACGAGTACGGCCAGGCCAAGCGCCGGCTGTTCTTTATGCCCGGTCTGCGTCATGCGGTCGTCAACGCCGATGACGCCTATGGGCGCGAACTCATCAGCGCCCTGCCGGCGCATGTGAAGCTGCTGTGTTACGGCCTGACGGCCGCCGCCGCAGGCGGTGTGCGCGGGAGCGGACTCAAGCTCAGCCCCGGCGGCCTGCGTATGAAGGTGCACACGCCCGCCGGCGAGGGTGTATTGCACAGCCCCCTGCTGGGCCGCTTCAACGCCTCCAATCTGCTCGGCGCACTGGGTGTTCTGCTTGCCATGGGCAAGCCTCTGCCGGACGCGCTCGAGCGGCTCACGCAGGCGCAGCCCATTCCCGGCCGCATGGAGCGCTTCGGCGGCGGGCGCAAACGTCCGCTGGTGGTGGTGGATTACGCCCACACACCGGATGCGCTCAGCCAGGCGCTGGAGACGCTGCGCGAACACACGTCAGCGGACGGCAAGCTGTGGTGCATCTTCGGCGCCGGCGGCGACCGCGACCGCGGCAAGCGTCCGCTGATGGGCAAGGCGGCGCAGGAGCACGCCGACTTCATCGTGCTCACCGACGACAATCCGCGCAGTGAAGACCCGGTGAGCATCATCGCCGACATCCTCGGCGGCATGTCCAATCCGGATGCGGTTTACATCCACCGCGCACGCGGCGAGGCCATCTCCTTCGTGCTGCACCATGCGCTGCCAGGCGACACCGTACTGATCGCGGGCAAAGGACACGAGGACTACCAGCACATCGGCGATGAAAAAATTCCGTTCAGCGACCGTGAGCAGGTGCTGCGCCTGCTGCACGAAATGGAGCCATGATCACCATGCCACTCTCCGCCGCCGCGCACCTGCTCTCCGCCGAACACCTGGGGGCGGATGTGGAATTTCACGGCGTCAGCACCGACACGCGCAGCCTGCAATGCGGCAATCTGTTTGTCGCGCTTTCCGGTCCGAATTTCGACGGCCACCGCTTTGTGCCCGAGGCCGCAACCAAGGGCGCAGTCGCCGCGCTGGTGAGTGAACGCGTGGACACCGCGCTGCCCCTGCTCGTGGTGCCGCACACGCGCACCGGCATGGGCCAGCTCGCCGCCGCCTGGCGCGCGCGCTTTTCGCTGCCGCTCATCGCCGTCACCGGCAGCAACGGCAAGACCACGGTGAAGGAAATGATCGCCGCGATCTTCGCGCAGAGCGGGCCGGTGCTGGTCACTCACGGCAATCTCAATAACGACATCGGCGTGCCGCTCACGCTGTTCCGCCTCGATGGCAAACAGCGCTATGCGGTGATTGAAATGGGCGCCAACCATGCGGGCGAGATCGGCTACCTCACACGCCTCGCTCAACCGACGGTCGCGCTCATCACCAACGCCGGCCCGGCGCACCTCGAAGGCTTCGGCAGCATCGAAGGCGTGGCGCACGCCAAGGGTGAAATCTTCGGCGGCCTCGGCGCCGGCGGCATCGCCGTCATCAACGCCGACGACACCTACGCGGCACTGTGGCGCACGCTCGCGGGCCACCACCGCACCCTCAGTTTTGGGCTGACCCAACCCGCAGATGTGAGCGCAGAGTGGGAAGCGCACGCCGACGGCAGCGTGCTGCAACTTGTCACTCCGGCGGGCAGGCTTGCGCTGCGCCTCAAACTTCCCGGCAGACACAACGTGATGAACGCACTCGCGGCCACCGCCGCTGCGCTGGCGGCCGGTGCGCCGCTCACTGACATTCAGTATGGCCTGGAAAACATGCAGCCGGTCGCGGGCCGGCTGCACATCCGCGCCGGCCGCGGCGGCGCGCGCATCATCGACGACAGCTACAACGCCAACCCCGCCTCGCTCGCCGCGGGTCTTGCGGTGCTCGCCGCACAACCCGGCGCGAAGTGGCTGATACTGGGCGATATGGCGGAATTGGGGCCGGACGCTGGGCGTCTGCATGGCGAGGTGGGGCGCGCGGCGCGCGCGGCAGGTGCCGATCAACTTTACAGTGTGGGCACACTGAGCCGTGAGGCCGCACAAACCTTCGGCCCGGGCGCGCACCACTTCACTACGCAAGCCGAACTCATCGACGCACTTACTGCTGCACTTACTAATGCCGTGGCACACAAGCACGCAGACGTCGTCACGCTGCTGGTGAAGGGTTCGCACAGCGCACAGATGGAGCGGGTGGTCGCGGCACTCACGCTTATGGACACGGAGCACTAGCCCATGCTGCTTTATCTGTTTGCCTGGCTGGAAAAATTCTACACCGGCTTTAATGTCTTTCAGTACCTCACGCTGCGCGCCATCCTCGGCGTGCTCACCGCACTGCTGATTTCGCTGCTGCTCGGGCCGCGCATGATCCGTCTGCTGAGTTTCCGCCAGATCGGCCAGCAGGTGCGCGACGACGGCCCACAGAGCCACCTGAGCAAGGCCGGCACGCCCACCATGGGCGGCGCGCTGATTCTGGTGTCCATCGCCGTGGCCACGCTGTTGTGGGCCGACCTGAGCAATCGCCACATCTGGCTGGTACTCATCGTCACGCTGCTGTTCGGGCTGATCGGCGGCATCGACGATTACGCCAAGTTGACGCAGGGCAGCTCGAAGGGACTGTCCGCGCGCGCCAAATATTTCTGGCAGTCGGTGGTGGGCTTGTGCGCGGCGCTGGTTCTGTTTTACACCGCACAGATTCCCGCCGAGACGCAACTCATCGTGCCGTTTTTCAAGCACGCCTCGATTGAGCTTGGCGCGCTGTTCATCCTGCTCGCCTATTTCGTCATCGTCGGCACCAGCAACGCGGTCAATCTCACCGACGGTCTCGACGGCCTCGCCATCCTGCCCACGGTGATGGTGGGCGCGGCGCTGGGCGTCTTCGCCTACGTTACCGGCCACGTGAATTTCGCCCACTATCTCAGCATCCCCCACATCCCCGGCGTGGGTGAACTGGTGATTTTCTGCGGCGCCCTCGCGGGTGCCGGGCTGGGCTTTCTGTGGTTCAACACCTATCCCGCACAGGTGTTCATGGGCGACATCGGCGCACTCGGCCTGGGCGCGGCGCTGGGCGTGATCGCCGTGGTGGTACGGCAGGAGATCGTGCTGTTCATCATGGGCGGCGTGTTCGTGATGGAAACCGTGTCGGTGATTCTGCAGGTGGCGTCGTTCAAGCTCACCGGAAAACGCATCTTCCGCATGGCGCCGCTGCATCACCACTTCGAACTCAAGGGCTGGCCCGAACCGCGCGTGATCGTGCGCTTCTGGATCATCACCGTGGTGCTGGTGCTGATCGGGCTGGCGACACTGAAGATACGTTGAGATGGCGACCGTCATGACACACGACGCACCACTACCGCAGACCATCATCGTCGGCCTCGGCAAGACCGGCCTGTCCTGCGCGCGTTTTCTCGGCGCACGCGGCGTGGCGTTTGCCGTCACCGACAGCCGCGCCGCACCGCCCGGACTCGCCGCGCTGCAAAAAGAATTTCCCCGCGCACCACTGTTGTTGAACGGCCTTGATGCCCGCGCGCTGGCACAGGCGGCGCAGATCATCGTCAGCCCCGGCGTCAGCCTGCGCGAACCCGCGCTCGCCGCGGCACAGGCGCGCGGTGTGGAAATCAGCGGCGATATCGAACTGTTCGCGCAAAGCGCGCGCGCACCGGTGATCGCCATTACCGGCTCCAACGGCAAGAGCACCGTCACCACCCTGGTGGGTGACATGGCCAAACGCGCAGGCCGCAACGCGCGCGTGGGCGGCAATCTCGGCACGCCGGCGCTGGAGCTGCTACAAAAAAATTCAGAGCCCGATCTCTACGTGCTGGAACTGTCCAGCTTCCAACTGGAGACCACGCGCTCGCTCAACGCCGCTGCGGCGGTCGTACTCAACATCACGCCCGACCACATGGATCGCTACCCAGACCTAGCCGCGTATGCCGCCGCCAAACGCCGCGTGTATCACGGCAGCGGCGTCATGGTCGTCAATCGCGATGATCCCATGGTCGCTGCGGCGAGCGCGGCGGGCAGAAAAATTTTCGGCTTCACCTTGAGCGAACCCGCAGACACGGATTTCGGCGTGCGCGTCGCGCACGGCGAGCGCTGGCTCGCATACGGCGAAAAAACCCTGCTGCCCGCAAGCGCGTTACGCATCAAGGGCAATCACAACATCGCCAACGCGCTCGCCGCGCTTGCCCTGGGCGAGGCCGTGGGCCTGCCCATGAGCGCGATGCTGGAGACATTGAAAGAATTCGCGGGCCTGCCGCACCGCTCGCAGTGGGTGGCGGAGCGGAACGGCGTGAGCTGGTACAACGACTCCAAAGGCACCAACGTGGGTGCGACGCTCGCCGCGCTGTCCGGACTTGGAGCCACGCTCGGCGCGGGCAAGATCGTGCTTATCGCGGGCGGCGACGGCAAGAACGCCGACTTTTCCGTCCTGCGCGCGGCGGTCGCCACCCACGCGCGCGCAGTGGTGCTGATCGGGCGCGATGCGCCGCTGATCGAGGCCGCGCTCACGGGCGCGGCGCCACTGGTGCACGCGAGCGACATGAAGGATGCGGTGCGCAAGGCGCAGCATCTCGCGCTGGCGGGCGATGCGGTGCTGCTGTCACCGGCGTGCGCCAGCTTCGACATGTACAGCGGCTACGAGGAACGCGGGCGCGTATTCGCCGCCGCGGTGCGCGCCTGCCTGGGAGAGATGTCGCCGTGAGCGTTCTGCGCTACTTCGGCGGCGGCTTACGGCATCGGCAAGGCCCGGGGCAGGCGGCTGCTCGTGCGCGCCCGATGGATATGTGGCTGCTGGGTGCGGCGCTTGCGCTGCTCGCCATCGGCGTGGTCATGGTCGCTTCAAGCTCCATCACCAGCGCCGAGCGCGCCACCGGCCAGCCGTTTTATTTTCTGCTGCGCCAAAGCGCGTTCATCGGCGTCGGCCTGGTGTGCGCGTGGCTGGTATGGCACATCCGTCTGGTGTACTGGGAAAAGTACGGCGCGCCATTGCTGGTAGCGGGCATGCTGCTGCTGCTGCTGGTAATCATGCCCGGCATCGGGCACGCGGTGAACGGCAGCTCGCGCTGGCTCGCGCTCGGGCCGGTGAACCTGCAACCCTCGGAATTCGTCAAACTCCTGGTGGTGATCTACCTCTCCGGCTATCTGGTACGGCGCGGCGCCGAGGTGCAGAACTCGCTGCGCGGCTTTCTCAAACCGATGGGGGTCTTTGTGCTGATGGCCGCGCTGTTGCTCGCCGAACCGGACTTCGGCGCCGCATTGGTCATGCTCGCCACCGCGCTCGGCCTGCTGTTTCTCGCCGGCGCGCGCCTGTGGCAATTCGGCGCACTGCTGGCGTTCGCGGCGCTCGCCTTCGCCGCACTCGCCTTCGCCGCGCCCTACCGCCTGCAGCGTCTCACCACGTTTCTCAATCCCTGGGCCGATCCGTTCAACAGCGGCTTTCAGTTGACGCAGGCGCTGATCGCCTTCGGACGCGGCGACTGGTTCGGCGTGGGGCTCGGCGCAAGCGTGCAGAAACTGTTTTACCTGCCCGAGGCGCACACCGATTTTCTGTTTGCGGTGCTGGCCGAGGAACTGGGGCTCGTCGGCGCGCTCATAGTGATTGCGCTGTTCGTCGTGATCGTGTGGCGCGCGTTCGCGCTCGCACAGCAGGCGATGCGGAACGGCAACCCGTTCGCGGCCTATCTTGCCTACGGCATCGGGCTGTTGATCGCGCTCGCCGCCGGCATCAACCTCGGCGTGAACATGGGCCTGCTGCCGACCAAGGGCCTCACCCTCCCGTTCATGAGTTACGGCGGCAGCAGCGTCGTGGCCAGTTGCATCGCGGTAGCGCTGCTCGCGCGCATTCATTACGAGGTGTACGTGCCGCAACGCAAACCCTCCGGCATACACAGCGTGGAGAGACCGTCATGGCGACGCGCGTTTTGATCATGGCGGGCGGTACCGGGGGACACGTATTCCCTGCTTTGACCGTGGCCGAAGAATTAAAGAAACACGGTTGGGACGTGCAATGGCTCGGCACGCGCGCGGGGCTGGAGGCCGAACTCGTGCCGCGCGCCGGATTTCCGATTTCCTTTATCATGGTGAGCGGCCTGCGCGGCAAGAGCGTGCTGAGCTGGGTGCTCGCACCCTACAAACTCGGGCTGGCATTTCTGCAGGCGCTGGCGCTCATGTGGCAGATCAAACCCACCTTGGTGCTCGGCATGGGCGGCTTCGTCACCGGCCCCGGTGGATTTGTGGCGTGGCTGCTCGACAAACCGCTGGTGATCCACGAACAGAACAGCATCGCGGGCCTCACCAACCGTCTGCTCGCGCCGCTTGCCAACCGTGTGCTGGAGGCCTTCCCCGGCAGTCTGCCGGAAAAACACAAACCCTTGCACACCGGCAACCCGGTGCGCGCGGAGATTGCGGCGATGGCCGCCCGTCCGCGCACGGCGCACGACGGGCCGCTGCGGCTGCTGGTGCTGGGCGGCAGCCGTGGCGCGCGCGCCCTGAACGAAGCCGTGCCGCGCGCCTTGCGCGAACTCGACGCAGCGCAGCGCCCCGAGGTGTGGCACCAGACCGGCGCGCAGCACTTCGCGGCGGCGCAGCAGGAATATCACGCAGCGAATGTGATGGCGCGCATCGCGCCGTTCATCGACGACATGGCTGAAGCGTACACCTGGGCCGATCTGGTGTTGTGCCGCGCGGGCGCATTGACCATTGCCGAGCTGGCCTGCGCCGGCGTCGCCTCCATACTCGTGCCCTACCCGTTTGCGGTGGACGATCACCAGACCCACAACGCGCGCTATCTGACCGACGCGCAGGCGGCGCTGCTGGTGCCGCAGCCGCAACTGACGCCGCAACACCTCGGCGCATTGATCGCGCAATTGCAGCACGCGCCCGAACGTCTGCGCGCCATGGGCGCGGCCGCGCACCGTCTGGCACTGCCCGGCGCCGCCGCGCGCGTGGCGGACGTGTGCCGGGAGGTGGCGCATGGTTGACGCGCGTCACACCCTCGGCATGGGGCGCATGCGCCGCATCCATTTCGTCGGCATCGGCGGTGCGGGTATGGGCGGCATCGCCGAGGTGCTGCTCAATCTGGGCTATCAGGTATCCGGCTCCGATCTGCACGTGAACGCCATGACGCGCCGCCTGACAGAACTCGGCGCGCAGATCACCATCGGCCACGACGCGCACCACGTGGAAGGCGCCGATGTCGCCGTGACCTCCACCGCGGTGAAGAGCGACAATCCCGAAGTCATCGCCGCGCGCCGCCTGCGCATCCCGCTGGTGCCGCGCGCGGAAATGCTGGCCGAACTCATGCGCTTCCGTCACGGCATCGCCGTCGCGGGCACGCACGGCAAGACTACCACCACGAGTCTCATCGCCAGCCTGCTCGCCGAGGGCGGGCTCGACCCCACCTTCGTCATCGGCGGACGCCTCAACAGCGCGGGCGCGAACGCGCGCCTGGGCAGCGGAAAATATCTGGTCGCCGAGGCGGACGAGAGCGATGCCTCGTTTTTATATCTGCAACCCATGCTCGCAGTGGTCACCAACATCGACGCCGACCACATGGACACCTACGGCGGCGACTTCACGCGCCTGCGCCAGACCTTTGTCGAATTTCTGCATCACCTGCCGTTCTACGGCCTCGCCGTGCTGTGCGTGGACGATCGCGTGGTGCGCGAAATCCTGCCGCAGGTGACGCGCCCCGTGCTCACCTACGGATTTTCGGATAGTGCCGACCTTTATGCGCACGACATCCGCCAGGATCAGACCCGCACGCATTTCAAGGTGAAGCGCGGCGACGGCAGCGAATGGCTGTCGGTCACGCTCAATCTGCCGGGACGCCACAACGTGCTGAACGCGCTCGCCGCGCTCGCCGTCGCGCACGAGGTCGGCGTGTCCGACGCCGCCATTCAGCGCGCGCTCGACGGCTTCCAGGGCATCGCGCGGCGCATGCAGGTCTACGGCGAGATCGCCATCAGTCGCGGCAAGGTATTGATGATCGACGACTACGGCCATCATCCGCGCGAGATCGCCGCTACCGTGCAGGCGATCCGCGGCGGCTGGCCGCAGCGGCGGCTGGTGGTCGCGTTCCAGCCGCACCGCTACACGCGCACGCGCGACCTGTTCGAGGATTTCGCGCAGGTGCTGTCCGAGGTGGACGTGCTCGTGCTCACCGAGGTGTACGCCGCAGGCGAGACGCCCATCACCGGCGCCGACGGCCGCGCACTGGCGCGCGCCATCCGCGCGCGCGGCAAAATCGAGCCGGTGTTCGTCGAGTGCGCCGCCGAATTGCCCGACGCCCTCTCCACCCTGCTCGCCGACGGCGACGTGCTGCTCACGCTGGGCGCGGGCGACATCGGCGCAGCCGCAGGCGCTCTGCCGCAACAACTCGCAGCCAGCACGAATTCCGTAGCGTCTCTTAAGCGCGGCAAGCAGGGAAGCCTCTCTACATGAACACTGAACTTCATCCTCAAAACTCCCCGACGGCGACGTTTAGGCTGCGCGGGACACTACGCCAGGGCGAGCCTATGGCTCGCCACACCTCCTGGCGTGTGGGTGGTCCTGCGCAGCACTTTTTTCAACCCGCCGACATGGATGATCTGGGCTGTTTTCTGCGCCAATTATCTGCGACCGAGCCGTTGCTGTGGCTCGGCCTCGGCAGCAATCTTCTGGTGCGCGACGGCGGCTTCAACGGCAGCGTGATTGCCATGAGCGGCGCGCTGAATCAACTCACGCTCATCGACGCGCTGACGGTACGCGCCGAAGCGGGCGTGGCCTGCGCCAAGGTGGCGCGCTTCGCCGCGCGCGCGGGGCTCGCGGGCATCGAATTTCTCGCCGGCATTCCCGGCACCGTGGGCGGCGCACTGGCGATGAACGCGGGCGCGCACGGCGGCGAAACCTGGCAATGGGTGTGCGCGGTCGAGACCTTCGACCGTCACGGCGAACGCCATCTGCGCACGCCGCAGGACTACCACATCGGCTACCGCAGCGTGCAGCCGCGCGCGGCGGGCGAAGAGTGGTTCGTTGCCGCGCATTTCCGTCTCGCGCCCGGTGCCAGCGCCGCGATCACCGCCCGCATCAAGGACTTGCTGGAGCGGCGCAACCAGACCCAGCCGGTCAACCAGCCCAACGCGGGTTCGGTGTTTCGCAATCCGCCCGGCGATCACGCCGCGCGCCTGATCGAGAGCTGCGGCCTCAAGGGCCTGTGCATCGGCGGCGCCTGCGTGTCGGACAAGCACGCCAACTTCATCGTCAACACCGGTACTGCGACTGCGGCGGACATCGAGGCGCTGATCCAGAAGATCGCGGATACCGTGCAGCAAAAGTGCAGCGTGCCGCTCGTGACGGAAGTGCGCATCGTGGGGGAGCCCTCATGACCCGCGCATCCGCATTCGGAAAAGTCGCGGTTGTATACGGCGGCACCTCCACCGAGCGCGAAGTGTCGCTCAAGAGCGGCAAGGCGGTCCATGACGCGCTCAAACGCAAGGGCGTGGATGCACACGCGATAGACGCTGCGGGCGCGGAGTTGCTGCGCGCGCTGCAACAGGGACGCTTCGACCGTGTCTTCATCGCCCTGCACGGGCGCGGCGGCGAAGACGGCGTGCTGCAAGGCGCGCTGGAAATGCTCGGCCTGCCCTACACCGGCAGCGGCGTGCTCGGCTCGGCGCTGGCCATGGACAAGGCGCGCGCCAAATACGTGTGGCACGCGCTGGCGCTGCCGACACCGGAGTTTGCCGTACTCACCCCTGCGAGCGACCTGGCGCAAGCGCTGCAAAAAGTGGGACTGCCGCTCATCGTGAAGCCGGTGCACGAAGGCTCCACCATCGGCATCACCCACGTCACCGCGCCCGAACAGTTGCGGCCCGCGTGGGAAGCGGCACTGACCTACGACAGCGAGGTCGTCGCCGAACGCTACATCAAGGGCGCCGAATACACCGCCGCGCTGCTTGGCGGCGAGCCGCTGCCGCTCATCCGCATCGAATCGGCGTCGGGCTTTTACGATTACCAGGCCAAATATGTGGCCAACGACACCCGCTATTTCTGTCCCTGCGGCCTCGATCAGAAACGCGAACAGGAATTGCAGCAACTGGCGTTGCGCGCATTTGACGCGCTCGGCTGCAGCGGCTGGGGGCGCGTGGACTTCATCTGCGACGCGCACGGACAACCGTGGCTGCTGGAGGCCAACACCGTGCCCGGCATGACCGACCACAGCCTGGTGCCGATGGCGGCGCGCGCCGCAGGCATGGATTTCGACACGCTGGTGTGGCGCATTCTGGAAACCAGCCTGACATCAGCGCGCGCGGAGGCGGGCCATGCTGCATAACGCCACGCCCCCTGACTTCCGCCGCCGCGCCATCGAGCACGCGCCTATCGCGCCGCTGTTGCATGAAAAGCCGACTATTTATTCTGCCCATCAAATTACTGCGCGCCGCCATGAGCCGACGCTTAGTCCTCCCGCGCCGGAGACCGCAACACCACGCCGGGCGGCCCCGCTCCCGCCACGGCGCCGTTCCCGCCTGCGCGTGCTGCTGCTCGGCGCGGGCGGCGTGCTGCTCGCCGCGCTGGCCGGCGCGCTGGTGATGAAACTGCTGGATCCCGCCACCTTGCCCATCAAATCGGTGCGCATCGAAGGCCGCTTCACCCACGTAACTGCCGCGGAATTGCAACAAAAACTCGCGGGTGTGGCGGCGGGCAACTTCCTCAGCGTAAACGTGGAGGCAATCCGGCATGCGGCGCAAACCCTGCCGTGGGTGCGCACGGTGACGGTGCGGCGCGTGTGGCCCGACACCGTGCGCGTCGAAGTCACCGAGCAGCTTGCCATCGCCCACTGGAGCGAAACCGGTGCGGTGAATGGCACAGCGCCGGGCACCAGCCTGCTCAACAACAGTGGTGCACTGTTCACGCCCGAGCGTGCGAGCTTCCCCAACGGCCTGCCGGAAATCCGCGGGCCGCGCGGCGCGCACAGTGCCCTGCTCGCGCACTACTACGCCATGAACCAGGCCCTGCTGCCGCTCAAGCTGCGTGTAACGCGGCTGACGCAGGACGAGCGGCGCGCATTTCATTTGCAGCTCGACAACGGCACCGAACTCGCACTGGGCCGCGCCGACAGTTACGCGCGCCTGATGCGCTTCGTACGCGCCTGGCCCGCCTTGCAGGCGCGCGAGGCGCAGGTGGCCCTGATCGATTTACGTTACAGCAACGGTTTCGCGGTACGCCTAAAAACAGTGGCGAGTGACTAGGAAAAACAAATGCAACGCATTGTCTGTTATCTCGCTACTAGCGACTCGCTACTAGCTAATTATTAAGGGAACCAGTATGTCGAAAAAGACAGAAAAAAACTTGATTGTGGGTCTCGATATCGGCACCTCGAAGGTGGTCGCCATCGTGGGCGAGATCACCGGCGAGGGCAACATCGAGATCATCGGCATCGGCTCGCATCCCTCACGCGGACTCAAGAAGGGTGTGGTGGTGAACATCGAATCCACCGTGCAATCCATCCAGCGCGCGGTGGAAGAGGCCGAGCTCATGGCCGGCTGCCAGATTCACTCGGTGTACGCCGGCATCGCGGGCTCGCACATCCGCAGCCTCAACTCGCACGGCATCGTGGCCATCAGCGACAAGGAAGTGGATGCCAGCGACGTGGAGCGCGTGATCGACGCCGCGCGTGCGGTGGCCATCCCGGCCGATCAAAAGGTGCTGCACATCATGCCGCAGGAATTCATCATCGACAATCAGGAAGGCATCCGCGAGCCCATCGGCATGTCGGGCGTGCGCATGGAGGCCAAGGTGCACCTCGTGACCGGCGCGGTGAGCGCGGCGCAGAACATCATCAAGTGCGTGCGCCGCTGCGGCCTTGAGGTGGACGACATCATCCTCGAACAACTCGCC
>JAURVQ010000120.1 GCA_030655395.1 Gammaproteobacteria bacterium
ACAAGAGAAAAGAGGCAAGATACAAGCTAAAATCAAAGTCGGCGGTTTTTACTTTTCTCTTTCCACTTTTCTCTTGTATCTGAATTAATATGCCCACAGTCACCCTTCCCGACGGCAGCCGCCGTGAGTATCCGCAACCCGTCACCGTGCGGGACATCGCCGCGTCGATCGGCGCGGGTCTGGCCAAGGCGGCGCTTGCCGCCAAAGTGGACGGCACGCTGGTGGATACCTCGTATCTGCTCGATCACGATGCCAGCGTCGCCATCGTCACCGACAAGAGCCCGGAAGCGCTCGATGTCGTGCGCCACTCCACCGCGCACCTGCTCGCGCAGGCGGTGAAAGAGTTATTCCCCAAGGCGCAGGTGACCATCGGCCCGGTGATTGAAGACGGCTTTTATTACGACTTCGCCTTCGAGCACCGCTTTACGCCGGAAGACCTCACCGCCATCGAAGCGAAGATGCAGGAACTCGCGGCGCGCGATTTGCCTGTGTCGCGCTCGGTGCTGTCACGCGAGGAGGCGATCACCTTCTTCCGTGGTCTGGGCGAGGAATACAAGGCGCAGATCATCGAAAGCATTCCGGCGCACGAATCGCTTTCGCTGTATAAACAGGGCGATTTTATCGACCTCTGCCGCGGCCCGCACGTGCCCGGCACTGGCAAGCTCAAGGCCTTCAAGCTCATGAAGCTGGCCGGCGCCTATTGGCGCGGCGATTCCAAAAACGAGATGCTGCAGCGCATCTACGGCACTGCGTGGCTCACCGAGAAAGACCTCAAGGCCTATCTGCACCGTCTGGAGGAAGCCGAAAAACGCGATCACCGCAAGCTCGCGCGCCAGCTCGACCTGTTTCATTTGCAGGAAGAGGCGCCGGGCATGGTGTTCTGGCACGACAACGGCTGGCGCATTTACCAGGAGGTCGAAAACTACATCCGCGTGCTGCTGCGCCAGCACGGTTATCAGGAGATTCGCACCCCGCAGGTGGTGGATCGCAGCCTGTGGGAAAAATCCGGCCACTGGGACAAGTTCAAGGAACTGATGTTCACCACCGAGTCGGAAAAACGCGACTACGCGGTGAAGCCCATGAACTGCCCGTGCCATGTGCAAATCTACAATCAGGGCCTGAAGAGCTACCGTGACCTCCCCCTGCGCCTGGCCGAGTTCGGCTCCTGCCACCGCAACGAGCCCTCCGGCACGCTGCACGGCCTCATGCGTCTGCGCAACTTCGTGCAGGATGACGCGCACATCTTCTGCACCGAGGCGCAAATCCAGCCCGAGGTGTCGGCCTTCATCGATCTGCTGTTCGGGGTCTACGCGGACTTCGGCTTCAAGGACGTCCTCATCAAGCTCTCCACCCGCCCGGCGAACCGCGTGGGCACGGATGAGGTATGGGACAAGGCCGAGCATGCGCTGGAGCAGGCACTCAACGCCAAACAACTGCCGTGGGACTTGCAGCCCGGTGAAGGCGCGTTCTACGGCCCCAAGATCGAGTTCTCGCTCAAGGACAGCATCGGGCGCGTGTGGCAGTGCGGCACCATACAGGTGGATTTCTCCATGCCGGGCCGCCTCGGGGCACACTACATCGCGGAGGATGGCTCCAAGCAGGTGCCGGTGATGCTGCATCGCGCCATACTGGGTTCGCTCGAACGTTTCATCGGCATTCTCATCGAAGATTACGCGGGCAGCCTGCCGCCCTGGCTGGCGCCGACGCAGGCGGTGGTCATGAATATCACCGACAATCAAGCAGGTTATGTAAAAAAATGCACGGAAATCCTGCTAAAACAGGGATTAAGGGTCAAATCGGACTTGAGAAATGAGAAGATAGGCTTTAAAATCCGTGATCACACGATTCAGCGCGTCCCTTACCTGTTGGTGATAGGCGACCGCGAAGTGGAAAATGACACCGTGGCCGTGCGCACGCGAAGCGGTAAAGACCTGGGAGTAATGTCGCTCCAGGCCTTTACGGACCGGATAAAATCCGATATCGCGCGCCGCGGTCTTGCAGTTTTGGAGGATTAGGCTTATCGCTGCTGGAAAACAGACCCGTCTGAATGAGGACATTACCGCGGCGCAAGTGCGCCTGATCGGCAAAGAGGGAGAACAGATCGGCGTCGTGCCGATAGAGCAAGCGCAACAACTCGCCCTCGAAGCCGAACTCGACCTGGTAGAGATAGTACCCACCGCCGATCCGCCGGTGTGCCGCGTGATGAATTACGGCAAATTCCTGTTCGAGGAAAGCAAAAAGCGCCATTCCGCGAAGAAGAAGCAGAAACAGATTCAGATCAAGGAAGTGAAGTTCCGCCCGGGCACGGAAGAAGGCGACTATCAGGTCAAGCTGCGCAACCTGACCCGCTTTCTGAGCGAGGGCGACAAGGCCAAGGTCACGCTGCGTTACCGGGGCCGTGAAATGGCCCACCAGGAACTGGGTGTGAAGTTGTTGAAACGGATTGAAGCCGATCTTGCCGAACTCGGCGTCGTGGAGCAGTTTCCACGCATGGAAGGCCGCCAGATGGTCATGCTGATCGGGCCTAAGAAATAAGTAAGGAGTTAGTGTAATGCCAAAGATGAAGACTAATAGTGGTGCGGCCAAGCGCTTCAAGCGCACGGCGTCGGGCGGCTTCAAGCACGGCCAGTCGCACCTGAATCACATCCTTACCAAGAAAAGCACCAAGCGCAAACGTCATCTGCGCCACAGCAATATGGTGGACGCGTCGGACGTACCCGGACTGCGCCGCCTGCTGCCGTTCAGTTAATCAGGAGTCACAAAGTAAGGCTACATTACTTTAATTATGGTGGGACTCCTGATTAACAACCCTGTTTACTCTACCCCTACCCTGTCCCGCCCCCTAAACAAGGGGCGGGGACGTAGCGGGAAGTGTAGTTTTGTTTATTGATGTATCAGTAATTCATAGAGGTTATTCGTCATGCCAAGAGTCAAACGCGGCGTTACCGCAGGCCGCAGACACAAAAAGGTCCTTGATCAAGCCAAGGGTTATTACGGTGCGCGCAGCAAGATTTATCGCGTCGCCAAGCAGGCGGTCATCAAGGCCGGCCAGTATGCCTACATCGGGCGCAAGCAGCGCAAGCGTCAGTTCCGCGCGCTGTGGATCGTGCGCATCAACGCCGCCGCGCGCGAGTGTGGATTGTCATACAGCCTGTTCATGAACGGCCTCAGCAAGGCCATGATCGAACTCGACCGCAAGGTGCTCGCTGACATCGCGGTATTTGACAAGCCCGCGTTTGCGGCGCTGGCGGAAAAGGCCAAGGCCCACACCCTGTCGCACTAAGCTACGCGGACGTACCGTGTCAGATAGGGGAAAGGCCGCACGGCCTTTCCCCTATTTTTTTATCAAGGGGAAAACCTAGGTGCAGACAGACCTCGATCACATCGTGCTTGAAGCACAGCGTGCGATCACCGAGAGTGTGGAATTGGCCGCGCTGGAAAAACTGCGCGTGCACTACCTCGGCAAAAAGGGCGTGCTCACCGAGTATCTCAAAAGCCTGGGTGCACTGGCGCCGGAGCAGCGTCCGCAGGCCGGGCAGGCGGTCAATCAGGCCAAGCAGACGGTACAGGCCGCCCTCGAGTCGCAGCGCGCCGTGCTGGAAACCGCTGCACTCGATGCCCGCCTGGCGGGCGCGGCGCTGGACGTCACGCTGCCGGGCCGCGGCCAGACGAGCGGCGGACTGCATCCCGTCACGCGCACGCTGGAACGCATCAACACGCTGTTTACCCGTCTCGGTTTCGAGATCGTCGAAGGCCCGGAAATCGAAGACGACTACCACAACTTCGAGGCCCTCAACATCCCCGCGCAACACCCCGCGCGCGACATGCACGACACGTTTTACTTCGACGCCCACACCCTGCTCCGCACCCATACCTCGCCGGTGCAGGTGCACGTGATGGAGCGGCGTCCGCCGCCGTTACGCATCATTGCGCCGGGGCGCGTGTATCGCTGCGACTCCGACCTCACGCACACGCCGATGTTTCATCAGGTCGAAGGCCTGATGGTGGACGAGAACGTGAGCTTCGCCGACCTCAAGGGCCTGCTGCATGATTTTCTGCATCACTTTTTTGAGCGCGATGATCTCCAAGTGCGCTTTCGCCCCTCCTATTTTCCGTTCACCGAACCGTCCGCCGAGGTCGATATCCAGTGCGTCATGTGCGGCGGCGCGGGTTGCCGCGTGTGCGGGCACAGCGGCTGGCTCGAAGTGATGGGCTGCGGCATGGTGCACCCCAACGTATTCACGCACGTCAGCATCGACAACGAACGCTACACCGGCTTCGCCTTCGGCATGGGCGTCGAACGTCTGGCCATGTTACGTTATGGCGTGAATGATCTCAGATTATTTTTCGAAAACGACCTGCGCTTTTTACAGCAATTCAGATGAAATTCAGCGAACACTGGTTGCGTGAGTGGGTGAATCCCCCGCTCTCCACTGCCGAACTGGCCGGGCAATTGACGCTCGCCGGTCTGGAGGTGGAATCGGTTACGCCCGCAGCGCCGGTTTCCGCAGGCGTCGTCGTGGGTGAGGTGCTCAGCGTAGTGCCGCATCCGCAGGCGGACAAACTGCACGTGTGCGAAGTCGATATCGGCACCGGCACACCGCTCAGTATCGTGTGCGGCGCGGCCAATGTGCGCGCCGGTATGCGTGTACCGGCGGCAATGGTGGGCGCGGAACTGCCCGGCGGAAAAACCATCCGGCAGGCGCAGCTTCGCGGCGTGGATTCGCACGGCATGCTGTGCTCCGCCGCCGAACTGGGTCTGGCCGAGGCGTCCGAAGGCCTGCTGGAACTGCCGCAGGACACGCGTGTGGGCGAAGACGTCTATCTCTATCTCCGGCTCGATGACACGAGCATCGACGTGAGCGTCACACCCAACCGCGGCGATTGCCTGAGCGTGGCGGGCATCGCACGCGAGGTGGCGGCGCTCAACCAGCTGAGTCTGCACGCGCCCTCCATCCACGAAATCAAAGCCACCGTTCCCGATCATCTCGAAGTCGTCATTGAAGCGCCCGCCGACTGCCCGCGCTACGCCGGGCGCGTGCTGCGCGGCATCAACCGCGCCGCCAGGACGCCGCTATGGCTGCAGGAACGCCTGCGCCGCAGCGGAATGCGCAGCATCAGCGCGGTGGTGGATGTCACCAATTACGTGATGCTGGAGCTCGGCCAGCCCATGCACGCCTTCGACCTCGCGCGCCTCCGCGGCAACATTCACGTGCGGCGCGCGGTTGCAGGCGAAGCCATCACCCTGCTCGACGGCCAGCGCATCACACTCAACGCAGACACGCTGGTGATCGCCGACGATGTGCAGCCCCAGGCCATCGCGGGCATCATGGGCGGCATCGACGCCGCCATCAGCGCCACCAGCGATAGCCTGTTTCTGGAGAGCGCCTACTTCGCGCCGCAAGCCATCGCGGGACGCGCCCGCGCCTATGGCCTGCGCACCGAATCATCGCACCGCTTCGAGCGCGGCGTCGCCCCCACCCTGCAGCGTCTCGCCATGGAACGCGCCACCGCCCTGCTGCTCGAGATCGTCGGCGGCGAAGCCGGGCCGGTGGTCGATGTCAGCGCGGCGGCCCATCTGCCACAACGTCCGCCCATCACGCTGCGCGCACAGCGGCTGCAACGCGTCCTCGGCCTGTCGCTGCCCGCGCAGGAGGTCACGGGGCTGTTGACGCGCCTCGGCATGCAGGTCACTGAAGAGTCCAAGGAGCAGTCCGCCGGCTGGCAGGTCACCCCGCCGCCGCACCGCTTTGATGTGGCCATCGAGGCCGACCTCATCGAGGAGGTCGCGCGCCTGCACGGTTATCAGCGCCTGCCCGCACATGCGCCGCGCGTCGGCCTGACGATGACCCCGGAACCTGAGACCCGCGTCAGCCTCGCGCGCCTGCGCGAACTTCTGGTTGACCGCGGCTATCAGGAGGTGATTACCTACAGCTTCGTGGAGCCCGGCCTGCAACAACTGCTCGACCCCGCCACCACCTCGATTGCGCTCGCCAATCCGATTTCCGCCGAGATGTCGGTGATGCGCACCACCCTGTGGTGCGGCCTGCTTGCCACCCTGCGCTATAACCAGAACCGCCAGCAGACGCGCCAGAGGTTGTTCGAGTCAGGTCTTAAGTTTACGCGTCAAGATGATGAAATTAAACAGAAAAGATCAATAGCAGGCATCATCACCGGCAGCCCCTGCCCGGAGCAGTGGGGGCTGCCGCAACAGGGCGTGGACTTCTATGACATCAAGGGCGATGTCGAGGCCCTGTTGGGTCTGGGCGGGCTCGGGGACTGTCACTTCGAGGCCGCACCGCACCCGGCGCTGCACCCCGGCCAGAGTGCGCGCATCCTGCGCCAGGGCGAGGTGCTGGGCTGGGTGGGTGCGCTGCACCCCGCCCTGTCGCGCACTCTGGGCCTCGATCAGGCGGCGTATGTCTTCGAACTGAGCCTCGACCTGCTGGAGCAGGCCCGCGTGCCGGCCTTCCGCGAGGTATCGAAGTTCCCGGCGATACGGCGCGATATCGCCATTGTGGTGGAGGAAGGCGTCCCCGCCGCCCAGGTACTGGCCTGTGTGACGCAGGCTGCCGAAGAGTTTCTACGAGATTTACAGTTGTTTGACGTCTATCGGGGCAAAGGTGTTGATTCCGGAAGAAAAAGTATCGCTTTGGGCTTGACGTTGCAAGCGCCTTCGCGCACTCTAACGGACGAGGACGTTGCCGGCATCATCAACCGGGTCGTGAGCACCCTAAAACAACAACTTGGCGCCACCTTACGGGACTAAAAACCATGGCCTTGACCAAGGTCGAGATGACCAACAAACTGTTTGAGGAGCTTGGCCTTAACAAGCGCGAAGCCAAGGAGATCGTCGAGATGTTTTTCGAGGAGATTCGCACTGCTCTGGAAAAAAACGCCGAGGTCAAACTGTCCGGCTTCGGCAACTTCGTGTTGCGCAACAAAAACCGCCGCCCGGGGCGCAACCCCAAAACCGGCGAGGAAATTCCCATCACCGCGCGGCGAGTCGTCACCTTCCGCTCGGGTCAGAAACTGAAAGCGCGGGTCGAGGCCTATGCTCGAAGCAAGTCACAATAACGAACTGCCGGCCATCCCCGGCAAACGCTACTTCGCCATCGGCGAAGTGAGCGAACTGTGCGCGGTCAAGCCGCACGTGTTGCGCTACTGGGAGCAGGAATTCCCGCAGCTCAAGCCCATCAAGCGCCGCGGCAACCGGCGCTACTATCAGCGCCACGACGTGCTGCTGATCCGGCAAATACGTAGCCTGCTGTACGAACACGGCTTCACCATCGGCGGCGCGCGTCAGCGCCTCACGGGCAGCAACGGCGAAACCCTGGAGCGGACGGAGAAACCCCACACCAAGAAGCTCCTGCTCCAGTTACGCACCGAGCTGGAAGACATCCTGAAGCTGCTCGACACCTTAAAATAACGCGGCCTGATTCCGGCGCGGGGCATTCTGCGGTATCATAGGCACCCCAGCATTTATTCCCGCCATAACACAGTATCCTGCCTTCAAGCAGATCAAACACGGGGCGTAGCGCAGCCTGGTAGCGCACCTGAATGGGGTTCAGGTGGTCGGAGGTTCAAATCCTCTCGCCCCGACCAAACATCCCTGTTGGGGCAAGAGGATTCCCAGCCTAGCGCTCCAAGCGCCGGGCGTTCGCCGCTTCACGGCTCACCCTCTCGCCCCGACCAACACATTTTATTAGCCTTAGCTGTGCCGCCCATGGCGTCACATCAGTACACACCCTCACACTGGCCCGACCCATTACCCATTTATGCTGCGGGCTCCAGCCGCATTACCGGAGTTTTGTGCCATGATTAGGCAAAGGTGCCTGGATCCCCATTGAACTACTCCAAAAACATTCTGCTGTCGCGCGACCACCGCACCCGTGTGTGCTTCCGGGTCGTATTCGCCGACGGATCGAGTTACCAGAACTGCGCCGGCACGCCAGAGGCCACCATCATCTTCAAGAACAGATGGGCGGAATGGAACGCCCTGCTCTTCGGCCATGTCGGCCTGATGGAATCCTATTCCGCCCAAAGCATGGACATCGAAGGCAGCCTGCCACTGGCGCTGCGCGCCGGGCTGGATATGACGCTGGACAAGAAGCCTAACCCGCTGGTCGTCCTCCGCAACCGCTGGCATGAGTTTCGTTTCAGCAACAAGTCGCACGCCCAGGCCAAGGCCAATGCCCGCTTTCACTATGGTCTGGGCACTGAGTTTTACCGCGCCTGGCTCGATCTTCCGGCCATGATGTATACCTGCGCCTACTGGAAAGAAGGCACGCGCGATCTGGAACAGGCGCAGCGCAACAAGATGGAGCACGTGTGCCGGAAGATCCGCCTCAAGCCGGGCGAGACCGTGATCGACATCGGCTGCGGATGGGGCGGCTTCATGTTTCACGCGTGGGACAACCACGGCGCGCCCGTCACCGGCATCAACACCACTACGGAACAGGTCACCGCGCTACATGAGGAAATCGACCGGCGCGGCCTGCAAGCCCAGCTTGCCGTGCGCGAACAGGACTTCCGCGAGATACAAGGGCAATTCGACAAGTGCGTTTCCATCGGCGTGCTGGAACACGCAGGGCCGGACCAGTTGCGCGAGGTTGTCCGCGCCCATGCCGACTGCCTCAAACCCGGCGGGCTGGGCGTGCTGCATTTCATCGGCCACGTAGGCCGCAGCGAGACGGAGTTCTACATCCGCAAGCACATCTTCCCCGGCGGCTGGATACCCAGCCTGGCCGATGCGATCTGCGCCATGGAAGACTGCGGTCTGGAAGTCCTGGACGTGGAGAATCTGCGCCGCCACTACGCGCTGACGCTTGATTGCTGGGCGGAGCGCTTCGACCGGAATTGGGAGAACATCCATCAACTGAACCCGGAGAAATTCAACGAGTATTTCCGCCGCAAGTGGCGCACCTACCTCTATGCCTGCGCGGAGATGTTCCGCTCTCCCCACAGCCGCACGCATTTGTTCCAGATCACCTTCAGCAAGGGCAACATCGCGGACAACTACCCGATGAGCCGGGCCTTCTTGTACGCTGCCGACGAGGACAGCCCCGGAAAGACACCTCATGGCGACGTATGAAGAAAAGAAGCAGCGACTTCTGGCCGAACTGCGGGCCAGTGCAGGCATGGCTGTCGCCCTCGCCAAGAACACCTCCAACCTGTTCCGCGACCGCAATAACGCCCCCAGGCGCAAACTCGACGTCAGAAATTTCAACAACGTGCTGCGGGTGGATGCCGCCAACGGCTGGGTAGAAGCCGAGGGGATGACCCCCTACGAGAAGCTGGTCGACGCCATGCTGGCTCACGGCGTCATGCCCGCGGTGGTACCCCAGCTCAAATCCATTACCCTCGGCGGTGCGGCGGCGGGCGTCGGCATCGAGGCCTCCTCCTTCAAATACGGCCTGGTGCACGAAACGCTGCTGGAAATGGAAATCCTGCTGCCGGACGGCCGGGTCGTGCTGTGCACGCCGGACAACGAACACAAGGACTTGTTCTTCGGTTTCCCGAATTCCTACGGCACACTGGGCTATGTGCTGAAGCTGAAGGCCAAGGCCGTACCAGTGAAGAAGTTTGTCCAGCTTCAGCACATCCGCCACACCGATCCCGCAGAGTATTTCGACGATCTCGCGCAACGCTGCGCTGAAGACGCGGATTTTGTCGATGGCGTAGTCTTCGGGCGCAACGAGATGGTCATCACCCTCGGCAGATTCGTGGATAACGCGCCCTTTGTGAGTGACTACACCTACAAAAACATCTATTACCGCTCGCTCCGGGAAAGAACGACGGACTTCCTCACCACGCACGACTACATCTGGCGCTGGGACACCGACTGGTTCTGGTGCTCCAGAAATTTTTTCGCCCAGAATCCCATCATCCGGCGCATCGTCGGCAAGTCCTTCCTGAACTCCGTCACCTACAGCAAGATCATGCGCTGGAACAGCAAGTGGAAAATTACCCAACGGCTGGACAAACTCATGGGACGGCACAGCGAGTCTGTCATTCAGGACGTCGACATCCCCATCGCCAACGCGCCGCAATTTCTCGATTTCTTTCACCACGAGATCGGCATCCTGCCCATCTGGGTCTGCCCCATACATCCCTATCAGCCCAACGCACAGTTCGACCTGTTCCGCATGCCCAACACACTCTACGTGAACTTCGGCTTCTGGGATGTCGTCAAGGGCCGGGAGCAGCATCCAAAGGGCCACTACAACCGCAAGATCGAGCGCAAAGTCTCCGAACTGGGCGGCATCAAATCGCTCTACTCGGACTCCTACTATGAAGCCGATGAATTCTGGCAAATTTACAACAAGCCGGCGTACACTCAGCTAAAGCGCAAATATGACGCGCAGGGCACCTTCAAGGACTTATATCAAAAGTGCGTGCTGCGGCAGTGAGCTAATGGCTTATTACACTACTACAAATTTGTGCAACGATTATATTGATGGGCTCTAACTTTAGTTAGGCGCTTGGTGAATTACGCATAGGAGGAAACGCGTATGGCAAATGGCAACCCGGACACCAACCAAGCATGGGCATGGGATCTATACAAACACATGGACG
>JAURVQ010000001.1 GCA_030655395.1 Gammaproteobacteria bacterium
CGACCTTCGGGTTATGAGCCCGACGAGCTGCCAGACTGCTCCACCCCGCACTAGACCGCATACTATACAAAAAAATCCCTGTTCATTCAAGTAAAAAGCCGCATCTGCTGTGCTTGTGCCCATCACACATGGGCCGGGCACGACGCGTAGAGTTTCGCTACACTGGCGCGATGAACGTACCGCACACCCCACCGGCGCAGCACACACCGGTCATGCAGCAATACCTGCGCATCAAGGCCGCACACCCCGACACCCTGCTGTTTTACCGCATGGGAGATTTCTACGAGCTGTTTTTTGACGACGCGCGCAAGGCGGCGCGCCTGCTCGACATCACGCTCACCGCGCGCGGGCAGTCGGGCGGCGCGCCGATCCCGATGGCGGGCGTGCCCTACCACGCGGCGGACGCCTATCTCGCCCGGCTGGTGCGCGCCGGGGAATCGGTGGCGATCTGCGAGCAGATCGGCGACCCCGCCAAGAGCAAGGGCCCGGTGGAACGCAAGGTGGTGCGCATCATCACGCCGGGCACGGTGACGGACGAGGCGCTGCTCGATGAGCGGCGCGACTCGCTGATTGCGAGCGTATACGAGCACCAGGGCCATTTCGGCATCGCCGCGCTCGACCTCAGCAGCGGACGCTACACGCTGCTGGAGGTGGAAGGCGCGGAGGCCGTCGCGGGCGAGCTGGAACGGCTGCGGCCCGCAGAACTGCTGGTGAGTGAAGACTTGGTGCGCCCCACGCTCACCGAAGGGCGACGCGGTGTGCGCCGGATTGCGCCGTGGCATTTCGACCTCGACACCGCGACACGTTTGTTGTGCGCGCAGTTCGGCACGCGTGATCTCGCGGGCTTCGGTTGCGCGCACGCCGCCCTGGGCATCGCGGCGGCGGGCGCACTGCTGGCCTACGTGAGCGACACACAGCGCAGCCGCTTGCCGCACCTGCGCTCGCTCAGTCTGGAGAACCGCAGCGACGCACTGCTGCTCGACGCCGCCAGCCGCCGCAATCTGGAACTCGAATTCAGCCTCTCCGGCGCGCACGAGCACACCCTGTGTGGCGTGCTGGATCACACCGCCACTAGCATGGGCAGCCGTTTGCTCAAGCGCTGGATACATCGCCCGCTGCGCAGCCGCGCCGTGCTACAGAGCCGCCAGCACGCCGTCGGCGTGCTGCTGGAAGACCGGCACTATCAGCCGCTGCACGACGTGCTGCGCGGCATCGGCGACATCGAGCGCATCCTCGCGCGCGTGGCGCTGAAATCGGCGCGCCCGCGCGATCTCGCGCAGTTGCGTAACGCGCTCGGCCTGCTGCCCGCGCTACATGAGCAACTCGCCGTCATCGAGACCCCGCGCGTGCGCGAACTTGCTGAGCTCATCGGCCGCCATCCCGCCGTACACCAGCGGCTGGCGCAGGCGCTGGTGGAAAACCCGCCCATGCTGATCCGCGACGGCGGCGTGATCGCGCCCGGCTTCGACGCCGAACTGGATGAGTTGCGCGCCTTGCGTGAAAACGCGGGCGACTATCTGCTGGCGCTGGAGGCGCGCGAACGCGAGCGCAGCGGCATCGCCAACCTCAAGGTGAATTACAACCGCGTGCACGGTTATTACATCGAGGTCACGCGCACGCAGGCGGAAAAAATCCCGGCCGATTACCAGCGCCGCCAGACGCTGAAGGGCGTCGAACGCTACATCACGCCGGAACTGAAGGGCTTCGAGGACAGGGCGCTCTCCGCCGCCGAGCGCGCGCTCACGCGCGAAAAGATGCTGTATGACAACCTGCTCGATGAACTCGCCACGCACCTCTCCGCACTGCAAGCCAGCGCCGACGGGCTGGCCGAGATCGACGTGCTCGCCAACCTCGCCGCGCGCGCGGATCACTTGAACTGGAGCGCGCCGGAACTCAGCGCCACGCCGGGAGTCATCATCCGGGACGGGCGTCATCCGGTGGTGGAGTCCGCGCTGGAGTCGCCGTTTGTGCCGAACGACATCGAACTCAACGAAGAACGGCGTCTGCTCATCATCACCGGCCCCAACATGGGCGGCAAATCCACCTACATGCGCCAGATTGCGCTCATCGTGCTGCTCGCGCACATCGGCAGCTATGTGCCGGCGGCGCACGCCGTGATCGGGCCGATCGATCGCATCTTCACGCGCATCGGCAGTTCCGACGATCTCGCGGGCGGGCGCTCGACCTTCATGGTGGAGATGACCGAGACCGCCACCATCCTG
>JAURVQ010000006.1 GCA_030655395.1 Gammaproteobacteria bacterium
TGTAGGTAAAGTCGCGTTTGTGTTTGCCGTGGTTAAACACGTCAATCGGTTCGCCCGCGAGGATTTTTTTGGTAAAGATAAACAGCGCCATGTCGGGGCGGCCCCACGGGCCGTAGACGGTGAAGAAGCGCAGGCCGGTGGTGGGAAGCCGGTAAAGATGGCTGTAGCTGTGCGCCATCAGTTCGTTGGCCTTTTTGGTGACGGCGTACAGGCTCAGCGGGTGATCAACGTTGTCGTGCACCGAAAACGGCATGCGGGTGTTTGAGCCGTACACCGAGCTGCTGGAGGCGTACACGAGATGTTCAACGCCGTGGTGGCGGCAACCTTCCAGAATATTCATGAAACCCGCCAGATTGGAGTCCACATAGGCGTGCGGATTTTGCAGCGAGTAACGCACACCGGCCTGCGCGGCGAGATGCGCTACACGCTGCGGCCGGTGCTGCTCAAACGCGTGCGTGATCGCTGAGCGGTCTTGCAGGTCGGCGTGGATGTGAGTGTAGCGCGGATGATTCTGGAAACGCTGCAGGCGGGCGCGCTTCAAATTGACGTCGTAATAGTCGTTGAGGTTGTCGATGCCGATCACGTCGTCGCCGCGCTCAAGCAAGCGCAGGGTGAGTGCGGAGCCGATAAAGCCCGCCGTTCCGGTGACCAATACTTTCATGTGTGCTGCGCGTTCAGATGGGTGCGCCCGATGCCGTAGTAGATGAAGCCTGCTTGCTGCAGCTGAGCGGGATCGTACAGGTTGCGTCCGTCGAAAATTACAGGGTGTGTCAGGGCGGCCTTCAGGCGCGCGAAGTCCGGGCTGCGGAATTCGCGCCATTCTGTCACCACCACGAGTGCATCCGCGCCTCGGGTGGCCGCTTCCGCACTATCGCACAAAATTAAATCCGGGCGCTCGCCGTAAATGCGCCGCGCCTCGTTCATCGCCACCGGGTCGTATGCCTGCACGCGCGCGCCCTGTTCCCACAGGCGCTCCATGAGCACGCGGCTGGGCGCGTCGCGCATGTCGTCGGTGTTGGGTTTGAAGGCGAGGCCCCACAGCGCGAAGGTCTTGCCTTTGAGGGCGCCCTTGAAGTGGTGGTTGATTTTGGTGAACAGTACCTGTTTTTGCTGCCGATTGACGGTCTCCACGGCGTGCAGCAGGTGCGGTTCGTGGCCCGATTGTTTCGCCGTCTGTTCCAGGGCCTGCACATCCTTGGGGAAGCACGAGCCGCCGTAACCGCAGCCGGGATAAATAAAATGGTAACCGATGCGCGGATCGGAGCCGATGCCGAGACGCACCTGCTCGATGTCGGCGCCGACGCGCTCCGCGATGTTGGCGAGTTCGTTCATGAAGCTGATCTTGGTGGCGAGCATGGCGTTGGCGGCGTACTTGGTAAGCTCCGCCGAGCGCACGTCCATCACCATCACGCGTTCGTGATTGCGATTAAACGGCGCATACAGCGCGCGCAATGTGTCTGCGGTGCGTGTCTGATCGGCGCCGATGATAATGCGGTCAGGCTTCATGAAGTCCTCAATCGCCGCACCTTCCTTGAGAAACTCAGGATTCGAGACCACGTCAAACTCGATCTGCGCGCCGCGCTGCTTGATCTGGCCGCTGATGATTTCTCGCACCTTGTCCGCGGTGCCCACCGGCACGGTGGACTTGTCCACGATGATGCGATACTCGTTCATGTGCTCGCCGATGCTGCGCGCCACCGCGAGTACGTGACGCAGATCCGCCGAGCCGTCTTCGTCCGGCGGGGTGCCGACGGCAATAAATTGCAGCAGGCCGTGAGCGACGGCGGCGCGTGCGTCTCCGGTGAAGGAAAGACGCCCGGCCCGTGTATTTTTGCGCACCAGGTCTTCCAGGCCGGGCTCATAGATCGGCAGGTCACCCCGTTTGAGGGTCTCGATTTTGCGCGCGTCCACATCCATGCACAGCACGTCATTGCCCACTTCCGCCAGGCAGGCAGCGCCGACGAGACCCACATACCCACAACCATAAATAGTAACTTTCACCGATGGTTTTCCTGCGTTGTCCCTGATGTTATATGAAACTTAGACCGCCTTCGAGCGCGCAACCATAGCAAGTTGCGCATCGTTTGTCGTCGATTTTTTGCCCAATGTGGACGCATATTGACGGGCTGATGCAGTATCTGCCGACAGCGCCTTAAGTGCCTGTTCATATTATGAAACACCTGGAGGCTGTGTCACGCGAGCTGTTGACACAGGGTGGCATATCCAGCAGAATGTGCGGCTTGCGTTTGCGGAGGGGTTCCCGAGCGGTCAAAGGGATCAGACTGTAAATCTGACGGCTCTGCCTTCGGAGGTTC
>JAURVQ010000052.1 GCA_030655395.1 Gammaproteobacteria bacterium
AACCCTCCAGACCGCCGTATTGGGGCTGCCAGCCCAGCAGATCGCGGGCTTTGTCATTGGATGCCCATAGCCGTTCTACTTCACTTTTTTCCGGGCGCAGACGCTGCTCGTCGGTGATGATCTCAATTTCCACCCCCATCACCTCAGCAATGGCGCGAGCGGTGTCACCGATGGAAATTTCGAAATTGCTGCCGAAGTTGACCACTTCGCCCAAACCTTGGTCGGAATTCAGCGCGGCGATGAAGCCAGCCACCGTGTCCTGCACATAATTGAAGTCGCGCGTGGGGGATATCGCACCCAACTTGATCTGCCGCCGGCCGCTGGCGATCTGAGTGATGATGGTAGGGATTACCGCACGAGCAGATTGGCGCGGGCCGTAGGTGTTAAATGGCCGCGCAATCACTACCGGCAGACCGAAGGACGCATAGAAGGAATAGACCAACTGATCTGCCGCGATCTTGGTGGCTGAATACGGCGACTGCCCCTGCAGCGGATGATCCTCGGTGATCGGCACAAAGCGCGCCGTGCCATAGACCTCGCTGGTCGAGGTATGGATCACTCGCCGCACGCCGAGCTCGCGCGCCGCCTGCAGCACATTCAGCGTGCCTTTGACATTGGTATCCACATAGGTGTCTGGCGAGTGGTAGGAATACGGAATGGCGACCAGCGCCGCCAGATGCAGCACCGCATCGCAGCCCTTCATGGCTGCACGCACGCCATTGGGATCGCGTATGTCCCCAGAGAATACCTCAAACTTGCCCTTCACATCCTCGCCGCAATGATCCAGCCAGCCCCAAGAATTGAAGGAGTTGTAGAACACAAAGGCGCGCACGTCATAGCCCTGGCGCACCAGAGCTTCGGTGAGATGTGAGCCGATGAAGCCATCGGCGCCGGTGACGAGCAAAGTTTTCGGTTGCGATTCCATCTTGATAATAAACTCAGGTCAACCAGGCCGGATTGTCACGCAGAAATTCAGCCCCATACCGAAGATTCACCTTGCCGTGGATCGGTCGATTACCATATTTGTCACGGGCGTTCACAGGATACCTTTCCAAAAATCGGCGCTGTAGACTATCGTCTTCCGGCATCGACTCCCAATCGGAATTCAAACGTGCCACCATCTCTAGAACCAATGCCCTGATTTCTTCTGGCGTGTTTTCTCTTACCTCAACATTCTGAGCTTGATAATCCATCGAATCTTGGCAAAAACCCAGCCCACGCTCAAAGATTTCTCGTAGCGATAACCAGCGTTGCTCTGATACCAGCCAATGCTTTTTACAGATCGCAATCGCGTCTTTTAGAAAGGTAAAGAGATAGCCAATTGGCAGCATATTTACATAGCATACCGGCCTCCTGAACATAGTCGGTATCGCATCAAAGCCAGAGCCGACACTGATACAAAAAAAACAACTTGCACCAAGGTAAACATCCATGAAATCGCTCCGCAAGTCACCCATGGCATAGTCGATGACTTTGGGATTTGTAGATCCAATCTCAGCTTTGACTGTCGTTCCCATTCGAATGACATAGTAGCCCAAGCCAGCAAGAGTCTCCGCAGCCAAGATGAAGTTGTCAATATCGACATCGCGATAATTGTGATATTCAAAATTTCCGCCTGGATTGACCATAGTCCTTAAATAAGCACTATCCCGCCCAATCAGGCAGATAAATTTGGCACCAACCGGAACACCTAGTCTTTCTAAGCCTGCTTTCCCTTTTGCCTCTTCTTGCAGAGTAAAGCAGAGGTGTGGTGCCGTCTTTTCCAATAAATTATTGACGTCGCGGTCGCTGTTCGTGTTGTTCCCAACTTCGTGGACTGCGCCCCCACGAAAAATCTGGTTCAGCTGAAAGACCGGCTCCAACAGCCACGCTGGCCAAATATTCAAATGACGCCGCCACATGCGCCCTAGCTGCTTATTACAAACCAAAATATCGGCGTAGAAACTCAGGTCGATATAACTTTGATTCGGCGCATTGAGACCGGCGTCCCGCTCGCACAGATATAGCTCGGTATTGCCTGCAAAATGTCCGAGGCGGCTACTGCTGATAGGGTTCAGGCGAATTAGCAGCCATGGCCTGATCAAGCGCATAAGGATAAATAATGGCATTGAAACGGGAACCAACAACAGTATCAGACAAAACCCCCGGGTAACCCGATAGAGAAGGCGCCCGATGGCCGGCAAACCACCATTTTGGATGGTCTTGATTTGCCTAATCAAAACACCCTTTATTCGCATAAGAAACTCAGCAACATAGGTGTTAACGCAGGATAGACATCCTGTTTATTTAAGCCAAAGCGTCGAGGCTCTATTGAAAATTCTATTTAATAGAAGCTTGGCAATGCGCCGGGTCGACATCGACGCTACATCGGTACTCCTATCAAGCCGCTCCCCTGGAAAGAATTGCTTCGTGACACGACAGTCCTCTGTTTGCAGCAGGCTCCCCTCTAGATATTGCCCGTTAAATGGGACGACAAATTCCCCATCTCCTGTTTTCTTCAGTACGGCGAATAGCAACATGTTAGTGCCGGGAGGGAGATACAAATACCTCATCATTTCATCGCTATAGGGAGCGATATCTCCTGATTCACTATGCATATTTAAAAACATGCCGACTAGCGCATATCCATTCGCCATTGCCAAGTCGTAGTAGAAAGATGGCTGATAATTATAAAATCCATGATTCAAATAACCCTGGAACGGGAGTGCATGGATCATTAGCCCACCAGGAGCGCACAAATTATGGATATTCCGGAATGCCTGGCACTGGTCGAAGCAGTGTTCGGTAGTGCCGTGATTAGTGACTAAATCGAATTTTTCCGTATATTGATATTCTTTTAAAATATCCTTGTTAAGATCGAATACCAACGCATTGTGCCGCCCATCGGCATCTATACATCGGTACTGGTTTATTCCCAGCTGCGAATAAAAGATCGCAGGGGTTATCGCATCGTCACTGCGACTGAAATTGCTGACTCGCTTGAGTGCAGCTGCCACATGGTCGTGATGCGCTTGAATGTCTTGCGACCCAATTTCCATCACACTCTTACAATTCTTCAAATGACCGTCTTGCCATAGGCTAAATGTCAATTGCAGTGCCTGCAAACCAATGCCCATTATTTTTTAACCCCCCATGAAAACTTCACCATGAAAATTTAATTCTGAATTTATGGAGAGAGCTGATACTTTTCTAATTTTAGCTGCGCAAGAAAGTCATCAAATGGCGTAAAGTGAAAATCGCAACCTTTCTTTGCCTTGTCATTAATCAAGTAGGTATTTTCCGGGCACGGCTCAAGAAGCTCACGGCTTTTCATAAGGCCAGCAATCACCAGATTGGAAGGGAGATTTGTTTCCCTGGCAATCGTCGACATCATCTCAAAGGGTGTCATCAGCTTGTCTTGCGCAAGATGAAAAATACCGGAGACTTGCCGCTCGATTGCAGCCAGCATAAATAGAGGAATGTCATTGACAAATATAGGGGCGTAAAAGCGATTCGTGAAACACAATATTTCACGTGATGCCCTTAGTTCCTGCAATTGCTGAATAGCCCAAATCTGTCTGGAAAACCCTAGAATCTTACTCGAGCGAAAAATCAGATAATTCTCGAACCGCGCCTTAATAAATTCCTCAACAATCAGCTTTTGCTCACCATAGAGGTTAAGCGGGTTAGGTAAATCCGCTTCAACATAACCAGACTTGGCCCCATCAAATACATAGTCGCTCGACAGAAAAACCGGCAACACCTTAAACTCACGAGCATATTCCAAGAGCGCCTGGGTAGCGGTGACATTGAATTGATGACTAATTTCAGGATTTCGTCGGCATTGGGCCAGATTTGAGTATCCGGAGCACAGGATGAAAACGTAATCAGTCCTCTTATCCAAATTGAGTTTTTCAGGAGAGTCCGCCAAGAAGTCGTAGCCTATCTGGCCAGGCGTTGGGGTGTGACTAATCTCCATAACCTGTTGACCCAAAGACTTTAAAACTCTGCAAAAACTCGCCCCAATCGGACCATTGGCACCGACGATGACGAACTGCTTATTTTTCGTCATGCTGCCGCCAAAACCTGTCGCATTATGGCACGCTGCACGGCAGTATCTTCAATCTGCTCGTTGGTCAGGCCAAAGGCCACATTGCGCCGTAGGGTGTCGCCATTGTAGAAGACCGGCCATAATGCTCCATCAGTTGTTCGCCTTAGCATAGGCCTCTGGAGTTCCCACATCCAGAAACACCTCAGATGTCTCATAGGTGTAAATCTGGCCCACAAACCGGTGCAGCACCTCGGCGCTGAAGTCCTTCACACTGTACAAGTCCTTGCCCATCCTCTCCAGCAGCTCAGCAGAGAGGATATACACCGCCCCATTGGCCAGATTCCCCGGGGGTGACGCCACCTTTTCGTGGAAGCCCACCACCACCCCGCGCTCATCCAACTCCACAATCCCGCAGGAAGAGGGGATGTCAGTGCGAAAGGTCATCATGGTCATGACACAGCCTGGCGGACGCTGCCAGTGTGCCTGCACAAATGCCCGGAAGTCGGCCAAACAGTAGTTGTCGGCGTGGATCAACAGCCCGTCCTCTCCCTGAAAAAAACTCAGGTTGGCGATCAGCGTGCCAGCCGTGCCGAGCAGGTCCTGTTCGTGAACCAGGGTCGCCTGTTCACGGTAATGACTTGTCTCGATAAAAGCTTCGACCTGCTCCGCCAGATAGTGGGTATTGATCAGAAATGGGCCAATTCCGGCTTGGGTCAGGCGCTCCAGCCATATATCCAGAAGTGGTCTCCCTTTGATCGGCACCAGGCACTTCGGAATCTTATTGGTCAAAGGCCGCAACCGGGTGCCACAACCCGCCGCCAATAGAATTGCCCGCATCAGGCAAGTTCCTGCAACAGTTCTTTGGTCCGGATCGGGGTGTTACCTACACGCCCTATCTGAACCGCGGCGGCAAGCGACCCCAGACAGGCGGCCTCCCAGATGTTGCCGCCACTGGCTAGTGTCATCGCACTCGTAATCAGCAGGGAGTCCCCAGCGCCAGAAACATCCTTGGGCGCGGTATTCAGGGCACCCACCCGGTCGGTCAGCCAGTCATCCCCCTTGCCATTGCCCGCATGGATCAGCAGGCCCTCTTCCCCCAGCTTGAGCAGAATATTGCGGGCTGCCGACTGCTGCCGCAGTGCCTCGGCTAGAACCACCAGTCCATCCTCATGATTCCGAACGCTGATGCGCGCCTCGCGCTCAGTGGGCGTAATGAGGTCCATCTCCCGGAAGCGGCTGATGTCGCTCACCTGGGAAGAAGACTGACTATCAGCCGCCAGCATCATGCCGCGGCTCTTGGCCATGGAAACAACCTGCTCCACCAACGACTGGGGCAGACAGCCATAGTTGAAGTCCGAGAAAACCAGCAGATCAGCACTGTCCATGGCCTGTTCCAGCTCTGTCAGCATGTATTTCTGCTGTGCCATGGATATCGCACCCTGATGCAGATGACTCACCCGCAACAGGCTTTTACCCATGCTGCGGAACCGCTGCTTCAGGGTGGTGGGACGGCTGTCATCCACCAGCAGGTGAGCTTTCACTCCGGCCGCTGCGAGTCCCTCCTGGGCAAAGTCCCTGGCAGCATCAACCCCAGTGACCGACACAAACTGCACTGATGCCCCTAGTCCAGCCGCGTGGGCTGCGACGATTCCGGCACCGCCGATAAAACGGGTGGAATCAATTGGCATCACTACGATAGTGGGGTCTTCCTGAGACATCCCCAACGGCTGGCAGGTGATGTACTCATCAATGATCAGATCACCTACCACGCATACCTTCAACTTCGAAAAGTGCTGCAGCAAAGCTGCCAGTCTTGCAGGTTCAACACCATGGCGCGCAAGGTACTCGTGAGGAAGGCTGATTGATCGAGGATCGAATTCGTAGAACTCCTTGCGAATCAGATCAAGCGAGGAAAAAACCGTCTCGCCGGAACTGAACAACAGTCGCCCGCCATATTGCTCCAGCACCGCCGCTTCCGGGTTAAAGCGCGACTCATGCTCTTTGCCCTTGACGACAATATCGGGGTGCAGACGCGCAAGCAACGCTGTCACCGGTTCATCCATGATGAAGGCTTCATCTACCCAACTGTTGCTCTGCACGCCCTCCAGACGCAATTGCTCTGGCACATGGGCAGCGGTGCCGGCGATGCGATCGCTCTCTACCGCAACCACCAGACGATCACCGTATTCCTTCGCGAAGCGCAGCAAGCGAAGGTGGCCGGGATGAAGGACGTTGAAATTCCCGGAGACAAAAACGACTCGCTGACTCATCATCTGCCGAGACTCACTGTCTCGTCATGGTGCTCCATCACAATTAAAGGCCGGAAAACCCGTCCGGCTCCCAAGTCATCAAGGGCATCATTGATGTGCTCCAGCGAGTATCGTTTCGTGAGTAATGATGGAAGGGGAGTATTAGCATCCCTGAAGATTTCAAACATTTTAGGAATATCCCGATCTGGCGAGGTTGCACCACCCCAACTACCTGAAATCTGCTTACCGCTGATCAATTCATGAGGAGCCAGGTGAATCATCTCGCCCTCGGGGGGGTGCGATGCAAATAGCAGCCTCCCCCCGCCCTTCCGGATTAACGAGAATCCGAGTTCAATGGTTGATACTTGCCCTCCTGACTCCACACACATGTCAGCACCGCCATTGGTCAGGTCGAGCACAGCCTGACGAAATCCCCGGCTGGCTGAATTAAACACATGAGCAGCACCCAACTGTTGAGCCAATTCAAGCTTCTCCCCTGAGACATCGATGGCGATGATCATTCTGACGCCAAGCGCTTTAAGCGCCAATAATGCAGACAAGCCTATTCCGCCAAGCCCAAGTACGATCACAGATGAATCAGATGATGGCTTCAATTCATTCAGCACCATTCCCGCCCCTGTTGGCAGGGCACAGCCAAATAGAATCGCCGTCTCAAACGGAAGACCCACCGGCTTTTTCACCACCCGACTCTCAGACACAATGCTGTAGTTACTGAAGGTAGTCACGCGACCGGAGTTGATGATTTGAGCGCCACACTTGTACTTGGCGCCAGGGGCATCCAGACCTGCACCTTTTACCCAACCCAAAATCACCTCGTCACCTGGCTTTACTTTGGCCACGCCGTCACCAACTGCAACGACAATGCCGGAGCCTTCATGACCCAGCAGGTGCGGAAGCCAAGGATCATCACCGCGCCCCCCACGCACTTCCATGAGTTGGCTACGGCACATACCACTAAAAAGGATTTTGACGAGCGCCTGACCAGGGAGCAACTCAGGAAGCTCCACCTCCTTGATGACGAGGGCCTTGCCAAGTTCTTCCAAGACAGCAGCCCGAATGGTTTTTATCATATGGCAGTGTCTAAATGCCGAACCTCAAAAATCGTTACCCAATCGACGCAGTTTGTACATATCAGGATTTATTGCGAGTAGCCTGTCGAGTTCCGGACTGCCCCATTTGTCGAAGGCCACACTGAAGTTTCGTCCTGCCAGCAAATCCCTTGGCCCATCAATAAGCCAGTTGCAGCACTCAACCACCTTTTCCATGGGCGTGCATTCATTGCTTGCAAGCTTTTCAAGCGCACGCTCGTAATTTGAGCCTGCCCTATCATGAGCATTAAGCGTCGAGTTATGGATTTTTGTTTTCACCCAGCCTGGCCCGACAATTACAAAGTTTACGTCCACGACCTCGGCGGCAAGTATTTCGGTCATTTTAATGAGAGCGATTTTTGAAGCGGTATAAGCCGAATAGCGAGTGGGGGCGTTGTTCGTACCACCGCCTGCAAAAAAAAGGACAGTCGGGGGATGTTTTCCGGAAAGATTCCTTGCAGTAAGCAGCCGGTGCACAAATCTCAATTGGTTGGTGAAATTTACGGTTATTGATTCCGCCCACTCGTCGAAATCGCATTCAGGAAACATCCCCACCGGATCTTGTAATCCCGGGCCAAGAATCAATACATCCCATCCCGACATCTCCTCCTTGAGGCATCTGCAGGCATGCTCAACATCGGCTGTATCGGCGAGATCGCAATGAACCAGACAATTGATTTTTGATTTGAGTTGACGGACAGTATCCGTAGATGTACGGTAAGTGCCCGCCACTTGCCAGCCTTTTGAAATCCAATCTTCGCACAACGCTATTCCAATGTCGGCTGATGCACCTATTACAATGGCTTTTTTATGAGCCTGCGGATGTTTCATAGAAAAGCAGTTTGCGATCCTTCAATCATCATTTTTCCCAAGGCATGGATGGCTTCATTGACACAAAAAGGCTACCTTCTTTGTAACTCATAGGCATACCTTCCAAGGAGGTTACTTGCTGCCAGTCGAGTTTCTGCGAAAACACATTAACACCCAGCGCCTTCAGGTGCTCAAAAATTGCACGGGCATTTTCCGCCGTTCCCACCTCTACCATCATGTCAGTGTTTTTCCAGTGACTGGCATTAGTGGCGAGAATGACTGTCCTTTCTTGCCCTTCAGCATCCATCTTCACAAAATCGACTGATGACATAATGTTGTCAATCGCCAAGACACTAACGGGGAAACGCTCCAAATCCCCATATGGATTCGATTTGGCTCCAGACAAATGACTGCCCGTCGTATTTCCTAACACCCTTACAAACTCAAGGATACCGGGCTCATCAGAAACCGCCGCCTCAAAAAGCTCAACATTTGTCGTGTCATTAAGTTTTAGATTCCGACGTAACAGTCCCGCATGAATAGGATCCGGCTCATAAGCACTTACCTGCCAGCCACACCGACTCATCAGGATGCTATGCAATCCGAGATTTGCCCCGATATCAGCGGCCTTCTTATAGCGATGGCGATTGATCCAATAGAAACTAAAGATAATCAGCTCATCCAAACCAAACAAATCAAGCGTGTCGATCGCCCCCATTTTGTAGTAAGGCAGCTCGATTTTCCCGAAGCAACCAAGATTTGCATGCGCACCCTCGGCCAAGCTAAGTTGGCTGGCTTTAATCGTTTGACCTGCGACCTTTTCCAGCAGTGCATAAACGCGGCTACTGCGTGCGTGTTGTCCGGAGATATCCGGCAGCGCCTCGATGATTTCACCAAGCATAGTTATATTACTCACAATAAAAATCGGTTACCCGCCCGGGGTGGCTTGCTGACGAGCAATGGTAGCCTGGTCTGTATTGTCAAATGGCGGGATAAGCATCTCCGCGGAAATCCTAGCTTCGTCGAGCAACGGCAACTGGTTCTCCAGTGCCGCGCCAAATTTCAATACTGGGTAGAGTTTCTGCTCCGGATTAATCTCAATATTGACAAAAACCGGTCCTGGCCGCTTATAGATCGCCGCCAGTTCATCCGCTATCGGCCGCGCGCCGTCAATCGTGCAGGCTTGCAGTCCAAGTGACTCCGCCAGACGCACCCAATCAGAAGGAAAGGCAAGCCCGGAGTCCTGATCTACGCCAACCTTCCGCCCACCCAACCAGGTTTCGAGTGTTTGCTTTTGGATACCGTGGCTGTGGTTATTGAAAAGCAGTATTTTGACCGGAAGCTGATGCCTGGCGACTGTCGCAAGTTCGGCGAGGCAGAGCATCAACCCACCATCGCCGGTGATGCAGGTGATGCTGCGGTGCGGGTTGTACATTGCCGCGCCAATCGACGCTGGCAGCGCATATCCCATCGGTGTATTGTTCCACGCCGAATGCACGCCCTGCGCACGCTTCGGCGCAAAACTGTTGCACGTCCAGGTGAGATTTCCCCCAGTGTCCACATAAAGAAGTGTGTCCTCCGGCAAGACCTGTGAAAGTTCTTGCACAAAATCACCCGCATCAATATACGGATGCGTAACTTCTACGCGGGGCGAGACATCCCTCGGGAACACTTGCCGCCAGTGCTCAAGCTTCGCTTTCCATTGCGCCCAGTCCGGAGCGCGGAACCCATCAAGTTGCGGGCGGAGCGCTGCGAAAAAATCCGCGAGCTTCGCTTTGATCCTTACCTGGATGTTGATGCCACGGCCATCGAATTTATTCATTTCGTGCTCGTCTACGTCGACCATCACGATGTCCGCGGCCCGGGCAAACGAAGCAAGGATGCCGCCGGTAAGATTCTGCGAAAGACGCGTACCGAGTGCGATCACGAGATCGGCGTTCTGCACTGCGAAATTGCCCGCGCGCGGACCATAGACGCCGAAAGTGCCGATTCGCAGCGGATGATCAGCCGCTACAAGGTCCAGCCCCGCCCATGAGACCAGCACCGGTATGTTGAGCCTGTCGATGCACTCCTGTAACACGGTGCCGACAACGGGAGTCTTGAGGCCACCGCCAAGCACAAGCACCGGTCGTGTCGCATGC
>JAURVQ010000015.1 GCA_030655395.1 Gammaproteobacteria bacterium
ATATCAAGCTCCTCGGCGATATCGGCGACTGTGAGCATCCCTACCTCACCATGGACTTCAAGGTCGAGGCCGACACCATCCGCAGTCTCGCGCGCATCATTCACAACGGCCACGTGCACAAGGGCTACAAGCCGGTGCACTGGTGCGTCGATTGCGGTTCGGCGCTGGCCGAGGCCGAGGTGGAGTACGAAGACAAGACTTCTCCTGCGATCGACGTTCGCTTTGCGGTGCTGGACGACGAGGCCTTGCTCGCGCGCTGTCAGCACACGCCGGGGCAGGAGGGCAGCGGCCCCCTGAGCATCGTGATCTGGACCACGACGCCGTGGACGCTGCCCGCGAATCAGGCCGTCGCGCTCAATCCGGAAATGGATTACGTCGTGGTGCAATGCGTGAGCGAGCACGGCACCGAGCGTTTGCTGCTCGCGGAGAAGTTGCTGCAGGATGCGCTGGGGCGTTACGGCATCAGCGATTATCGCGTCATCGCCACCTGCCGTGGCATCGATCTCGATGGCATCAAATTGCAGCATCCGTTTTACGCGCGCGAAGTGCCGATTATTTTGGGCGTGCATGTTACCGCCGAGGCGGGCACCGGCGCCGTGCATACCGCACCCGCGCATGGCCAGGACGATTACGTGGTCGGCATGCACTATCACCTGCCGGTGGATAACCCGGTGGGCGCCGACGGAAAATTTCTGCCCGGTACGGAATTGTTTGCGGGCATACACGTGGTGAATGCGAACAGCGAAGTGATCGAAGTGCTCAAGGCGCGCGGCGCGCTGCTGCATGCCGAGGCGCTGCGTCACAGTTATCCGCACTGCTGGCGTCACCACACGCCGGTTATTTTCCGCGCCACGCCGCAATGGTTCATCGGCATGGAGCAAAAATCCCTGCGCAGCGCGGCGCTGTATGCCATCGAGCAAGCACAGTGGATTCCGGACTGGGGCAAGGCGCGCATCATCGGCATGGTGGCAGGCCGCCCCGACTGGTGCATTTCACGTCAGCGCACGTGGGGCGTGCCGATCGCGCTGTTTGTGCACAAGGAAAGCGGCGCGTTGCATCCCGATACACCGGCGCTGATCGAGCAGGTGGCGCAGCGAGTGGAGCAGCACGGCATAGACGCATGGTTCGAGCTGAAGGCCGCCGAACTGCTCGGCGCGGATGCGGCGCAGTATGAAAAAACGACGGACACGCTCGACGTATGGTTTGACTCCGGCGTCACGCACGCGTGCGTGCTGGAGCAGCGTGCCGATCTGGATGGCGTGCCGGCGGATTTGTATCTCGAAGGCTCCGACCAACACCGCGGCTGGTTTCAATCCTCGCTGCTCACCTCCGTCGCCATGCGCGGCGCGGCACCTTACAAGGCCGTGCTCACGCACGGCTTCACCGTCGATGCCAGGGGCGAGAAGATGTCGAAGTCCAAGGGCAACGTCGTCGCTCCGCAAAAGGTGATGAGCAATCTCGGCGCGGACATCTTGCGGCTGTGGGTCGCGGCCACCGACTATCGCGGCGAGATGAGCGTGTCAGATGAAATTCTGAAACGCACCGCAGATGCCTACCGGCGCTTGCGTAACACTGCGCGCTTCATGCTTGCCAATTTGAACGACTTCGACCCGGCCAAAGATAAAGTCGCCCCCGCCGACATGCTGGCGCTCGACCGCTGGGCGGTGGATTGCGCCTGCCGTTTGCAAAAAGAAGTTGTCACGGCGTATGAGAATTACGAATTCCACGTGATCTATCAGCGCCTGCATAATTTCTGCGCGGTGGACATGGGCGGGTTTTATCTGGACATCATCAAGGATCGCCAGTACACCACGCAGAAAAACAGCCTGGCGCGCCGTTCCGCGCAGACCGCGATTTATCATATCGCCGAGGCATTGGTGCGTTGGTTCGCGCCCATCATGAGCTTCACGGCGGAGGAGATCTGGCACACCCTCCCCGGCGAGCGCAAGGAATCGGTGTTGCCATCGGTGTTGATGGCGACGTGGTACGACGGCCTGTTTCCGCTGGATGCCGCCACGCCGGATGCCGAGTCATGGGGCAAGATCATCGCCGTGCGTGAGGCTGTTGGCAGGGAGCTGGAAAAGCTGCGCGCCGCCGGCAGCATCGGGTCGTCACTCGATGCCGAGGTCGATATTTATTGTGATGATGAGTGGCGCGTGCCGCTTGCCACGCTGCACGATGAACTGCGTTTCGTGCTCATCACCTCGTATGCGCGCGTGCATGGCGCGGACGGCAAGCCGGTAGACGCACAGGAGGGCGCGAAAGGTCTGTGGATCAGGGTGCAGCCTTCAGCGCACGAAAAATGTATCCGCTGCTGGCATCACCGAAAGGACGTCGGCATTGAGAGCGACCATCCGCAGATCTGTGCGCGCTGCGTCGAGAATGTCATAGGCAAGGGCGAAGCGAGGAGTTACGCTTGATTTTTTCAGAGGTTTCTAATGCTTAAATGGCTGTGGCTCTCCGTGCTGGTGATTGTTCTCGACCAGTTGAGCAAATATTACGTCAGCAACTGGCTGCAACTGCACGAGTCGGTAGCTGTGCTGCCGTTTTTCAGCTTTACGCTGCTGCACAACCCCGGTGCGGCGTTCAGTTTTCTGGCCGACGCAGGCGGCTGGCAGCGCTGGTTTTTCACCGCCATCGCGCTGTTCGTGAGCGTGGTCATCATCGCGTGGCTGCGACGGTTGCCAGCAGAAGAAAAATGGCAGGCGGCGGCCTTGTCGCTGATACTCGGCGGCGCGCTGGGCAACGTGATCGACCGCATGCGCCTCGGCTACGTCGTGGATTTTCTCGATGTCTATTATCAGCAATGGCACTGGCCGCCGTTCAATGTGGCGGATTCCGCCATCACTGTCGGCGTGGCGATATTGCTGTGGGTGACGTTGAGAGGAAACAAGCAAGCTGCGTAGCTTGATCGTACGCGCAGCGCACGCTACGCTAAAGCTATTGTCGGGTATGGTGTGTCACGAGGCGTCTATTAGGGTGACTTCTGGTTAGACATTTGCGGATATGGCTACCAACTTTTTCTACGTATACGCGCTGAAGGATCCGCGCACGTCCCCGGCGATGCCGTTCTATATAGGCAAAGGTACCGGGAGTCGGGCGTTTGATCACCTCGTCACTCCTGACGCCACGAAGAAATACGCTAGGATCAAAGAGATCATGGCTGCGAGAGCGCAGCCTATGGTCGACATCCTCGTTGAAGACCTCACAGAAGCTCAGGCGCTTCGTTTGGAAGCTGAGTTAATCGCTGCGTTTGGAACAGTTGAGTCTGGTGGCGTGCTAACTAATGCCGTCGTTCCGTCTGGTTTGGGCGGGAAGAGCCGGAAGGGAATTGTGGTTCCGCAGGGGTGCGTCGAGCGAGCCCAACTAGGGCTCCAACTGCTGAAGACTGCAACTCTTGAGCTTGCCAAAGCAAACCCGGCAGGCATAACAAACTCAGATGCAGCCAGTTTGCTGGGGCTTCGCAGTGACTACCGTGGTAAACAAAAGGATTATCTCTCGTATAGCGTCCTCGGCCTTCTAATGAGAGAGGGAAAAGTAGTGCGCGAAACAGAAACCCATAAACACAAGGCAAATGTCTAAAAACTCGCTCAAGGACGACGGCAATCTTCCCCCGATAAAGTGGACATCCTGAGCTAACGAGCTTGGAGGTGTGTGAGATGGCAAGATCGGACTCGAATTAAGTAGGTCGGATCAAGCGGAGCGGATCCGACGTGCATCGGCTTCTCCTGTGCCGGTGGCGGAGCGGGGCTTTGCAAACCCGGTGTCTGCCTGTAACCTAGCGCTGTCATGTTACTCAAGTTCACCAAGATGCACGGTCTCGGCAATGATTTTGTCGTGATTGATGCCGTTTCCCAATCCGTCGCATTAACTTCCGAACAGGTGCGCTTCATTGCCGACCGTCATTTCGGCGTGGGCTGTGACCAGCTGTTGCTGGTCGAGAGCGCGCGCAGTCCCGGCGTGGATTTTTCCTATCGCATCTACAATGCCGACGGCGGTGAGGTGGAGCAGTGCGGCAACGGCGCGCGCTGTTTCATGCGCTTTGTGCGCGACGCGGGCCTGACGGACAAGAATGAGTTGGTGGTGGAAACGCGCTGCGGTATTATCCGTCCACGCATGGAGCCGGACGGTCAGGTGACGGTGGACATGGGTGTGCCGCGCACGTGGCCGGACGAGGTGCCGTTCATCGCCGAGCACGAGGCGCTGAGTTATCCGCTGCTGGTCGATGGGCAACAGATCGAGATCGGCGTGGTGTCGATGGGCAACCCGCATGCCGTGCTGCGCGTAGACGACGTGACGCGCGCGCCGGTGGCGGTGCTGGGGCCGAAGATCGAGGCGCACGAGCGTTTTCCGAATCGCGTCAACGCAGGCTTCATGCAGATCGTTGACCGCACGCACATCCGACTGCGCGTGTTCGAGCGCGGTGTGGGCGAGACGCTCGCCTGCGGCAGCGGGGCGTGCGCCGCGGTGGTGGTCGGTCGCTTGCAGGGGCTGCTGGATGATAAAGTAGACGTGGAGTTGCCGGGAGGGCGGCTCCTGATAAACTGGCGCGGGAACGGTGCGGAGGTCAGTATGACCGGCCCCGCGACGCGCGTATTCGAGGGACAGTTGGAACTATGAACACACCGCACGAATTGATCGACGAACCGGGGCTGGAAAAGCGGGTGATCGAATATTTGCGCGCGCATCCCGATTTCTTCGTGGGCCATGCGCCACTGCTCGCGGAACTCACGGTGCCGCACGCGAGCGGCGAGGCGGTGTCGTTGATTGAGCGCCAGGTATCGGTGTTGCGCGATCAGAACCGCCAGTTGCGGCGTGAGCTGATGGATCTGGTGCAGATCGCGCGTGACAACGACCGGCTGAATGATCGGGTGCGGCGTCTCACCCTCGGCCTGATGGAGGCGAGGGACATTAACGGCATTCTGCAAACCCTGCGCAACAGTCTGACCAGTGACTTTGACGCCGATGCGGTGGGGCTGTGTGTGTTTGCGCCGCTCGCCGAACCGTTGTCTGGAGTCGATCATGGCGTGGAGTTGCAGGTGGCTGAACCCGGTGCGGAAAATCTCGCTGCCTTCAAGAGCGTGATCGACGCCGGCAAGCCGATGTGCGGGCGCTTGCGGCCGGCGCAATTGCAGGCGCTGTTTGCGGACAAGGCGAGCGAGGTGGCCTCGCTGGCGGTGATTCCGCTGTCGCAGGGCGAGTCGCAGCCCTGCCTCGGCCTGTTGGGCGTCGGCAGCTTCGAGGCCGAGCGCTTTCATCCCGCCATGGGCACGATGTTTCTTTCCCACTTGGGCATGATCATCGCCCAGGCCCTCAAGCCTCACCTCACACGTTGAGCGGCGCCCGTTCTCTATTCCGTTATGCATGAAGATCAGCGCCAGTGGTTGGAGCGGTTTTTTGTGCATCTCGGCGCCGAACGCGGCCTGTCGCCGCTCACGCTCAAGGCCTACCGGCGCGATCTCGCCTGCCTGAGCGGGTTTTGCCGTGAGCGCGGCATCGACGCGTGGGCAGAGATCGACGCCGAGGTCTTGCGCAACTTCGTCGCTGCGCGTCACCGCGCGGGCCTGGGCGGGCGTAGCATCCGGCGCGAGTTGTCGGCCGTGCGCGCGTTTTATAATTATCTGCTGCGCGAAAACAAGGTGACGCTCAACCCCGCGCTCGGCATCAACGTGCCCAAATCGCCGCGTCTGTTGCCGCGCACGCTGGATGTCGATCAGATGAGCCGTCTGCTTGCAGTGGAGGCGCACGGTACGCTGGCCAGCCGTGACCGCGCCATCATGGAGCTGATGTATTCCTCCGGCCTGCGTCTCGCGGAACTCGTCAGCCTGAATCTCGGCGACGTCGATCTCAACGATGCTACCGTGTGCGTTACCGGCAAGGGCAACAAGACGCGCGTGGTGCCGGTCGGGCGTTATGCGCGGGCGGCGGTGCGCGAATGGCTGAAGCAGCGCGTGTTGTGCGCGCAGCCCGACGAGTGTGCGCTGTTTGTAGGCCGCCGTGGAGAACGGCTCACATCGCGTGCAGTGCAGTTGCGGCTGCGCGCCTGGTCGCAGATGCAGGGTATCGGCGGCGCGGTGAATCCCCATATGCTGCGCCATTCGTTCGCGAGCCACCTGCTGGAGTCGAGCGGCGATCTGCGCGCGGTGCAGGAGCTGCTCGGTCACGCCAACATATCCACCACGCAGATTTATACGCACCTCGACTTCCAGCACCTCGCCAAGGTGTACGACGCGGCGCACCCCCGCGCCAAGCGGCGCTAGGGTTGGGTGCGTCAGTAACAGATACTCAACAGGGAAACGATATAATACTACGAGGGCCGGCGCGCCTCCTGCTGCTTATGCGTGCTTGATGGCCTTGAGCGTTACAACACTGATATTTGTGCTGCGCAATGCGCGCGCGCACTGAGAAGGACTGATGGATTTTCTGCAATCGTTGCTGGAGTCACTGCTGACCTGGGTCGGCCACCATCCCTATTGGGCCGGTACTTTCGTATTTCTGGTGTCGCTCGCGGAATCGTTGGCCGTGGTCGGGCTATTGATTCCCGGCACCGTGGTGATGTTCGGTGTGGGTGCGCTGGTGGCGGCGGGTGCGCTGGAGTTGTGGCCCACCCTTGCGCTCGCCGCCGCGGGCGCGGTGGTGGGCGATAGTATGAGCTACTGGCTGGGTTATCACTACCACGACCGCTTGCGTCAGTGGTGGCCGTTTAGCCGGCACCCGGAGTTGCTGCGGCGCGGCGAGGAATTTTTTCACCGTCACGGTGGCAAGAGCGTGCTGCTCGGGCGCTTTGTCGGCCCGGTGCGCCCCGTAATTCCGGTGGTGGCGGGCATGCTCAACATGCCGCCGCGCCGTTTCATGGTGGTGAACGTGCTTTCCGCGCTGGGCTGGGCGCCCGCCTATATTTTGCCCGGCGTGGTGTTCGGTGCTTCGCTCGGTCTTGCCTCCGCCGTCGCTTCGCGCCTCGCGGTGATTGTGGTGCTGCTGCTGCTGATCCTGTGGATTACGGTGTGGGGCGTGCTGCGCATCGCACGCCTGTTGCAGCGCCACGCCGAGCCGATGGCCGCACGCGTGCTGGGCTGGAGCCGGAAGCACCCGATGCTGGGTGTGATTACCGCCGTACTGGTGGATCCGAAACAGCCGGAGTTGCGCGGCATGGCCATCTGGGCACTGCTGTTGCTGGTCCTGGGGTTGGGCCTCATGGGGGGGCTGGAAGCGTTGAACACCGCTCCGCTCGCGCGGCTCGACAACGCCGTGTTCTATATCCTGCAAGGATTGCGCACGCCGTGGGCGGATCAGTTCATCGTGCTGCTCGGCCAGTTGGGCGATGCCCAGGTGATCGTGCCGCTCATGCTCGCCGTTACGCTCATGCTCGCGCTGTCGCAGCACCGGCACGCCGCGGCGCACTGGCTGGCGGCGCTCGGCTTCGGTCTGCTGCTCGCCGGCGGCATGCAGATCGTGCTGCATCTGCCGCGCCCGCTGCACATGTTGCCGGGCCAGCTTCAGATATTTTCCCATGTGGCGATGAGCATGCTGGTGTACGGCTTTCTTGCGGTGCTGCTGGCGCGCGAGTTGCCCGCCCCGCGGCGTTGGTTGCCTTATGTCGGCGCGAGCCTGCTGATTGTGGGTGTGGCGGTGGCGCGTCTCTATCTGGGCGTGCACGGGTTGTCCGAGGTTTTGGCTGGACTGTTGGGCGGGCTGCTGTGGGCGGCGCTGCTGGGCGTGAGTTACCGGCGTCACCTGGCGCCGCCGGTACCGCTCACGGCCTTGGGCGCGACTGGCGCGCTGGTGCTGCTGCTCGCGGGCACACTGCATATCAGCATGCATCATGCGCGCGACGTGGAGCAGCACGCCGTGCGCCACAGCGTGCGCACCGTGGATGCGCAGGCGTGGTGGAATGGAGCGTGGCAGGACCTTCCTGCCTATCGCAAGGATTTGAAGGGCGAGCCGAGCCAGCCGCTCACGCTGCAATGGCTGGGCAGTATCGGCGAGTTGCGCCGTTACCTCGCGGCACGCGGCTGGTACGATCCGGTCGATCTGGAATTGAAGACGCTGCTCGTCTGGCTCACGCCCAACCCCGTGCTGGCGGAGTTGCCGGTGCTGCCGCAGGTGCACGATGGGCGGCATGAGTCGCTGCTCATGGTGCATGGGCTGCCGGGACAAGAGCGGCAACTGGTGCTGCGCCTGTGGACAGCGGATGCGCGTGCGGCGGACGGCAATACACCGCTGTGGGTGGGCAATGTGACGCGCCATCGCGTCAGCAAGAAGATTCCCCTGTTCACCGTGGCGCGCAGCGAGGCGGTGTTCAGTCAACCGCTTGCGGAATTTGAGCGCGCGCTGGACGGGCTGGCGTGGAAGCGCGTGCAGCGCACGGGCTGGCGAGAAGCACGCTACAACAACTGGAATGGCGAGGTCATACTGCTGCGCGCTGCGCCGGGTAACTAGAGGCTATTTCACAATCCCTCTTCGCTACGCTCGACCCTCTTAAACAAAACAAATCCCCCCTCGCTATGCTCGACCCCCTTTGGAAAGGGGGTGGCCGGAGGCCGGGGGATTTGGGGCCGCGCTGGCTGAACCTCCTTACGCTTGCTTACGCAAGGCCTCCAGTACCCGCTCGTGCAGTCCGCCGAAACCGCCGTTGCTCATAATGAGGATGTGATCGCCGCTGCGTGCGTGTTGCGCGAGGTGAGCCACGATGCTGTCGATGGAATCAAACACGAGTCCCTTGTCCGCGAGCGTAGCGGCCACGCCGGAGAGGTTCCAGCCGAGATCGGGCGGTGCGTAAAGCAGCGTGCTGTCGGCCCCGGCGAGTGAGGGGCCGAGTGTGTGCTGATGCACGCCCAGGCGCATGGTGTTGGAGCGCGGCTCCAGCACGGCAATAATGCGCGCACTGCCCACGCTGCGCCGCAGGCCGGCGATTGTGGTGGCGATGGCGGTCGGATGGTGGGCGAAATCATCGTATACGGTTACGCCGTGCGCCGTGCCGCGTATTTCGAGGCGCCGCTTGACGCCCTGAAACGCCCCCAGCGCCTCGATGGCAACGCCGGGTGTGACTCCGGCATGCCGCGCGGCGGCAATGGCGGCGAGCGCATTGTGCCGGTTGTGTTCACCTAACTGTCCCCAACGCAGGCGCCCCTGCCTCTCACCGCGCCAGAAGATGTCGAAGCCGCCGTCAGACTCGTCCGGACCCGCAGCCCAGCCGTTGTCGCTGCCGAATGTCTCCACCGGGGTCCAGCAGCCGCGCTTTAGTACACGGCCGAGGGCCTCATCCTGGGCGTTGGACACGATCAGGCCGGAAGCGGGGACAGTGCGCAGAAAGTGGTGAAATTGCAGCTCAATAGCAGCAAGATCGGCGAAGATGTCGGCATGATCGAACTCAAGGTTGTTCAGGATGGCGGTGCGCGGGCGGTAGTGCACGAACTTGGAGCGCTTGTCGAAAAAGGCGCTGTCGTACTCGTCGGCCTCGATGACGAAGAACGGGTCTGCGCCGAGACGCGCCGTATCGCCGAAGTTGTGCGGCACGCCGCCGATGAGAAAGCCGGGCTGCAGGCCGGCGTGCTCCATGATCCAGGCCAGCATCGAACTCGTTGTGGTCTTGCCGTGGGTGCCCGCCACGGCGAGCACCCAGCGTCCGCGCAGGATATGTTCCGCCAGCCATTGCGGACCGGAGGTGTAGTCGATGCCGCGGTCGAGCACATATTCCACTGCGGGATTGCCGCGCGAGAGTGCGTTGCCGATGATGACGCAGTCGGGCGCGGGGTCGAGGTGCCGGGGCAGGTAGCCCTGCTTCACGTCGATGCCGAGCGCGGCAAGCTGCGTGCTCATCGGCGGATAGACGTTGGCGTCCGAGCCGCTCACCTCGTGGCCCGCCTCGCGCGCCAGGCGCGCAATCCCGCCCATGAGGGTGCCGCAGATGCCGAGGATATGGATATGCATGGAGTCAGCTCTGAGTCGGTGCGAGCACCATGCCCACGGTGAGTTCCACCAGGAAATAGCCGAAGCTCACGATGATGCTGAGCCCGAGCGGCACCGACAGCGCATGGCGCAGGATGTGTGCGACCACGGCGAGATTCCACAGCAGCAGTACCAACTGCACTATCGAATTTTGGGTGCCGATGATCGGCCAGGCCACCAGGCCGAGCAGCGCGCCGCTGCCCAGCAGCGCCGTCAGGGTCTGTTGCAGGCGCTCCGGGAAGTGGCGCAGGAGCAGTGCACCGTGCGTGAGCAAGACGATCACCAGTGTGTCGAGCACGGCCCACAGTAGCGCGCGTCCGAAGCCGAGGTCGGGCAGTGACAACCCCAGGCCGACGGCTATGTAGGCCACCAGCGCAGCGGCCGTCAGCGCGGGCGCGGCAGGCAGATCCTGCGGCTTGGCGCGCAACAGGCAGAGATTGACAAAAATCCGGAGGAGGTTAAGCACGGGTTCCTGAGGCAAGCCGACGCCTCCGGTTGAGTGAGCGGGCGGCACGGTGGGTGGGAGGCGAATGCGGCATCAGGCCTTCAGGTAGCAGCTGAACCAGTCGCAGGCGTGCTGGGCCGCCTGATCCAGCGTGCCGGGTTCTTCGAATAGATGCGTGGCGCCGGGCACGATGACAAGTTCCTTGGTGCATTGCAGCAGTTCATGGGCCTGCTGGTTGAGTTCGATCACCACGTCGTCGTAGCCGCCGACGATGAGCAGGGTGGGCGATGTTACCCGCGCGAGATGGTGCGCGCCGGCAAGGTCGGGTCGGCCACCGCGCGAAACGACTGCCGTTATCGCGGCACCCAGATTGGCGGCGGCCTGCAATGCCGCTGCCGCACCGGTGCTGGCACCGAAATAGCCGATGCGAAGATGACGCGTGCGCGCGTCGGTTTGCAGCCATTCCGTCGTGGACTGCAGGCGGCGCGTGAGCAGCGCAATATCAAAACGGGTTTCGTAGTTGCTGTCTTCCTGCTCCGTGAGCAGGTCGATAAGCAACGTCGCGAGCCCCTCCTCATGCAGTTTGCCCGCAACATAATTGTTGCGCGGACTGTGCCGGCTGCTGCCGCTGCCGTGCGCAAACAACACCACGCCTGGCGCACCCTCGGGGATTACCAGCATGCCCTCAAGATGTGCTGTGCCGGCGGGGATGTGTATCAGTTGCTGATAGGTTTTGTTCATCCTGTGGAGTCCTGCCGCGCCTTGATTTCCATCCTATCAAATTTTCGCAGGCCATACATGTTAAGATTCCGCCGGAGACCGCATCATGCAAGATTACTACGTAGATTCCCCGCAGCAACTGGAAGAACTGTGCGCCCGCCTGCACGGGATCAAGTGGATTGCGCTCGATTCCGAATTCATGCGCGAGAAGACCTATTACGCGCAACTGTGCCTGCTGCAAATCGCCACGGACAAGATCATCGCCTGCATCGACCCGCTCGCGCTCGCCGATATGACACCGTTGCTGGACATCATCTACGATTCCTCCATCACCAAGGTGCTGCACTCTTCGCGCCAGGATCTGGAGATTTTTTACGATCTGCGCGGCGATCTTCCGCGCCCCGTATTCGACACCCAGGTCGCTGCGGCGCTGCTGGGTTATGGCGATCAGGTCGGTTACAGCGCACTGGTGAACGGCATGCTGGGCGTGCAGCTCGACAAGTCGCAGACCCGCACCGACTGGTCGACCCGGCCGCTCTCGGTGGAGCAATTGCAATACGCAGCGGACGACGTGCGTTATCTGGGAAAAATTTATTCCGACCAGTACGCCGAACTCGAACAACGCGGACGGCTCACGTGGCTGGATGCGGACTTTGCCGAGCTGGTGGATGTCACGCCTTATCTCAACGCGCCCGATGAGGCCTGGCGCCGCGTGCGCCAGGCCAACACCCTGAAGGGCGCGCAGCTGGCCGTATTGCGCGCGCTGGCGGCGTGGCGCGAGCAGCGGGCACGTGCCAGCAACCGTCCGCGCAAGTGGATCATCAGTGATGATGCGTTGCTCGAACTGGCGCGCCGCATGCCGGGCAATGCCGATGCACTGGCCAAGATACGCGGGCTGGAAGCATCCACCCTCAAACATCACGGTGTGGAACTGAGCGGGATCGTTCAAGGCGCGAAATCCCTGGCGCAGGGAGAATGGCCGCTGCTGGAGTCCCCGCACCGCCTGACATCCGCACAGGAGGCGCTGGCCGACGCCTTGATGGCCACGGTGCGCCTGCGCGGTGCGCAGGGCGCCATCAGCACCGCGAGCCTGGTCACGCGCAAGGAACTGGAGCGGCTGGTGCTGGGCGAACGCGATCTGCCCATCCTGCACGGCTGGCGCGGTGCGCTGGTGGGGCAGGATTTGCTTGCGCTGTTGCAGGGTGAGCGTGCGCTGCGGGTACAGGAAGGCAGCCTGAAAATTACTCAGGAGTCACAAAGTTAAGGTTACATTACCTTATATAGAGTGACTCCTGAGTAAAACCCTGTTGACTCTACCCCCACCCTGTCCCGCCCCCTAAGCATGGGGCGGGGACGCAGCGGGAAGTGTGGTCTTACTTACTGACGTATGAGTATCTCTCCCCGCATGACGTTGACCGCAATCAAACGCGGTTTTATAGTGGGCACTGGCGATCCGGTGCGAATAAAAAAAGTGCCCTTAAAGAGATTGATGCAGCATGACGACAGACAACACCGTATCCACCGGCGAGAATGAGCTTAAACGGCTTGAAGTGCGCATTGATGAACTGATCCGCGATTGTGGTCGGCTGAAGAGCGAAAACATCGACCTGCGCAAGCGTCACGCCCTGTTGCTGGAGGAGCGCGCTGCATTGGTGGATAAGACCACGCAGGCGCGCAGCCGCGTGCACGGTGTGATCGAGCGTCTGCGCATCCTGGAGCGTGAAGCGTGAAAGCCGAAACGGTCACTGTGGCGGTACAGATACTCGGCAAGGAGTACCGCGTGGCATGCGAAGTGCATGAACGTGATGCACTGCTGGCCTCGGCGCATTATCTCAACGACAAGCTGCGCGAGATTCGCGACAGCGGCAAGGTGATAGGCCTCGAGCGCACGGCGGTCATGGCGGCGCTCAACATGGCGAACGAATTGCTGGAGCAGCGCACACGCAAGGAAGACTACATGCTGACCATGGGCACCAAGGTGCGCGCGCTGCAAGACAAGATAGAGGCCGCCCTGACCAAGGGCCGGCAGATGGAAATTTAGAGATTGTAAAATATAGAGACTTGAAGATCGGACGGTGCTAATCTTGAATCTCGATATTTGATGTTTTAGTTATGGCATCCCCTGCGGTGTACGTGAGCAGGCCAAGTAAACCCTTGAGCCTTAATTCAACCCTACGGGATCCTCTACTGATGTTGTTGTGCATGTCCTCCTAGAGAGGAAAGCCTGATACATCATCCAGGCTCCCACCTGAACCCCCAGGTTCAAGGTCAATGGTTTGTAACGGCACAGGCGGGGGATGTCTTCTTACATAGCGTCATAAATCTACTGCGCGTCTTTGATGCGGGTGCGTGCGGTGCTCGGAATCCTCATGTACGCAAATGTACACTCCGGTTCCTGCGCTCCGCCGCCCCCACGTGCGACGCACATGGATGTGCTAGTGTCGCGGAAGGCAGGATGCCGGGAGCGACCAAGCCGCTCGCTACGATTTCTGTCGCTATGTATATTGTCGCCAACTTTGGCGCCCTTTCCTGTAATCTTTGCTGATGCCTCCCCGCTCCGAAATTCGCTCCCGTCTGCGGCAACAGCGCCGCGCGCTGAGTCCTGCCGCGCGCGCGACGTGTGCCAAACAGGTGGCGCGGCGTTTTACAGCGAGTCCGCTGTTTCGCGCGGCGCGGCGCATCGCTTTTTACTGGCCGAGTGATGGCGAGATCGACATCACGCCGATACTTCAGCGCGCAAGAGCATACGGCAAGACCTGCTATCTCCCGGTGTTGTGGCGCAGAAATCAGCTCCGATTTGCGGCGTGCCGCGCAGGCGACGTGTTGACGTTCAACCGCTTTGGAATTCCCGAGCCCGCGCTGCCCGCGCGTAAACTGGTCGGCGCCTTGGCGCTTGATCTGATACTGGTCCCGTTGGTGGCGTTTGATGCGCAGGGCAACCGCCTCGGCATGGGCGCCGGTTTCTACGACCGCACGCTGGCTATGCGCGCACGACGCACGCACTGGCGGCGTCCACGTCTGATCGGCGTCGCGTATGATTTTCAAAAGGTGGCGAAACTGGCGCCCGCGCCGTGGGACGTACCGCTGGACGGTGTCGTGACACAACTGCAATGGCATATAATAACGCCATGAACCGCAAGGAATTCGCCCGCCGCCGCAAGGACTTGATGCAGATGATGGGCAAGGGCGCGATGGCGATCCTGCCCGCCGCGCCGCAGCGTCTGCGTAACCGCGATGCGGAGTATCCCTATCGTCAGGACAGCGACTTTCACTATCTCACCGGTTTTCCTGAACCGGAGGCGGTGGCGGTGCTGATTCCCGGGCGCAAGCACGGCGAATACGTTTTGTTCTCGCGCGAGCGTGATATCGAGAAGGAAACCTGGCACGGACGCCGTGCGGGGCAGGAGGGCGCATGCAAGGATTACGATGCCGATGATGCGTTTCCCATCAGCGACATCGACGACATCCTGCCCGGCTTGATGGAGCAGTGCGAGCGGGTGTTTTACGCCATGGGACAGGAGTTCGATCAACGTCTCATGCAGTGGGTGAACCAGATTCGCCAGCAGTCGCGTAGCGGCACGCGCGCGCCCACCGAGTTTGTGGCGCTCGATCATCTGGTGCACGAGATGCGGCTCTACAAAAGCCGCGCCGAGATCGACACCATGCGCAAAGCGGCCGTGATCGCCGCTGCCGCGCACCGGCGCGCGATGCAGATGTGTCGTCCCGGCACGATGGAATACCAGCTCGAAGCGGAACTGCGTCACGAGTTCATGCGCTCCGGCAGTCAGGCCCCGGCCTACAACCCCATCGTGGGCGGCGGTGCCAACGGCTGCATCCTGCATTACACCGAAAACAACATGGCGCTGAAGGACGGCGATCTGGTGCTCATCGACGCCGGTGCGGAACTCGACAATTATGCGAGTGACATCACGCGCACCTTTCCCGTCAACGGCCGTTTCTCACCCGCGCAGCGTGCCGTATATGAAGTCGTGCTGGCGGCCCAGGCCGCCGCAATCAAGAAGATAAAGCCCGGCAACCACTGGAACGAACCGCACGAGGCAGCGGTGCGCGCGCTCACGCAGGGTCTGCTCGATCTCGGCCTGCTCAAGGGCAAGCTGCCGGCGCTGATCAAGAGCGAGGCCTACCGGCGTTATTACATGCACCGCACCGGCCACTGGATCGGCATGGATGTGCATGACGTGGGCGACTACAAGGTGGGCGACACCTGGCGCATGCTGGAGCCGGGCATGGTGCTCACCGTCGAGCCCGGGCTTTACATCCCCGCAGGCAGCAAGGGCGTGGCGAAAAAATGGTGGGATATCGGCATACGCATTGAAGACGATGTGCTGGTGACCGCCGACGGCCACGAGGTACTAAGTAAGAATGCCCCGAAGTCTGTCGAAGAGATCGAGAACTTAATGAGGGAGAAACAGTTGCAAGTGACAAGTAGCAAGTAGCAAGATGGATTCTTTGTTGCTGGTAACGTGTAACTTGCTACTTGTTAACTGATGTTATACGACATCATCATCATCGGCGGCGGCATGGTCGGCGCGAGTCTCGCCAGCGCACTCGGCGATGTGAAGTTGCGCATCGGCGTGGTGGAGGCGGTGGCGTTCAATCACGCGCAGCAGCCGAGCTATGACGAACGCACCACCGGGCTGTCCTACGGCAGCCGGCGCATTCTGGAGACCATCGGGCTGTGGGGTGCCGTCGCGGCGCAGGCGGTGCCGATCAAAAAGATTCACATCTCGGACCGCGGTCACTTCGGTTTCACGCGTCTGGACAGCGCCGATCATGGCGCGGAGGCGTTCGGCTACGTGGTGGAAAACCGCGTGCTGGGTGCGGCCCTGATGCAGCGCATGGCGTCATCCGTCAATGTTGAAGTGCTGTGTCCAGCCACGCTCGTCGATCTCAGCGTCGATACGGACGCCGCGCGTGCCACCATTAAATGGAATGACGGGCGCGAGCAGACGCTGAACGCGCGGCTGGTGGTGGTCGCCGACGGGCAGAAATCCGTCGCGCGCGAACGGCTGGGCATCAGCACCACGCAGCGTCACTATGGGCAGAGTGCGCTGGTGACAACGGTGACGCCTGAGCGCGGGCACGACCATACCGCCTACGAGCGTTTCACTGAAAGCGGGCCGCTGGCGGTGTTGCCGCTGAGCGGCCAGCGCTGCGCGGTGGTGTGGACGCTGCGCGATGCACAGATCGAATCCGTGCTCGCGCAGAGCGACACGGAATTTTTGCAGGCGCTGCAAGAGTGCTTCGGCGGGCGTCTCGGAAAACTGAGCGCGCCCGGTGCGCGGCGCGTCTATCCGCTGGCATTGCAGTGCGCGTCCGAGATCGTGCGGCCACGCGCCGTGCTGATCGGCAACGCGGCGCACACCCTGCACCCGATTGCCGCGCAGGGTTTTAATCTCGGCCTGCGCGACGCGGCGGCGCTTGCCGGTGTGCTGCGCGAGACCGCCCTGCGTAACGGTGATCCGGGCGACAGCCGTGTGCTGGAGCACTATGCCCGCCTGCGCCGGCGTGACCACCGCAGCGTGACCGCCTTCACCGACGGGCTGGTGCGTGTGTTCTCCAACGATTTCACGCCGCTGGTGCTGGCGCGCAATGCCGCACTCATCGCGGCGGATATCGTGCCCGCGCTCAAGCGCGCCATCGGGCGCAGGGCCATGGGCCTTGCGCGCCATACTCGCACGAGATTTCAGCCCCACCAATAACGTATACTGAAGCCGTTTTTTACTAACCCAATAGCAAGGTGCACTCATGACGAAGACGTGGATACTGGTAGCACACCATTCAGGCGCGCGGTTGTTTGAAAATGATGGCCCCGGCAAGGGGCTGCAAGCCCTGCAGGAGATTTCTCATCCGGAGGGAAAGCTCAAGATTCAGGACATCACTTCAGACAAGCCGGGGCGCAGTTCCGACAGTCAAGGTATGCATCACAGCTTCGGCAAGGAGCTGCATGACCCGAAAGAGCATCTGACGCAGCAATTCGCCAAGCACCTCGCCGGGATATTGAACGATGGCCGCAACCAGCACCGCTATACCAAGCTGATTCTGGTCGCCGACCCGCGCTTTCTCGGCGAACTGCGCGCGGCGCTCGATCACCCGACCGCAGCGCTGGTAACGGCCACACTGCACAAGGACCTTATGCATATCGACGAGCGTGATATACCGCAGCACTTAAGCGACGTGATTCAGCTTTAGGTTGCAGCCGCCACAACCTGACCTGCGTGCTGAGGCTGAATGTTAATCAGCGCTAGCGTATCAGGCGCGAAACGTTTTTAAATTCTTTGTGCGTGGCATCTCGCAGCCACTCAAACAGCACTGACTCGGTGTTGGTGACAACGACGCCGTGGTGACGCAGGCGTGCCAGGGCATTTTGATGCCGCTCCTCGGTGCGTGCGCACACGGCGTCTTCCACTACAAACACCTCTCTGCCGGCACTGCCGAGTTCCAGCGCGGTTTGTAAAATGCACACGTGCGTCTCCATGCCCGCGAGGATGATCTGCGTGCGGGCGCTTGCGTTCAGTCTTTCCATGAAGCCGGATGCCGCGCCGCAGGAAAAGCAGGTCTTCTCGATGAGTGGCGTGTGCGGCGGAAGCAGCGCCGTGAGCGACGCTTCGGTGTGGCCGAGGCCTTTGGGATATTGCTCGGTGACCAGCAGGGGGATGTTCAGCAGCGCCGCCGCCTGCAGCAGGATGCCGCTGTTGCGCAGCACGCGTTCGCGCGCGGATTCCGGCATGGCGGCGCCGAGCCGTGTTTGCACATCGACTAGTACCAGAATACTGTCACTCGCGCGGGACAACATCGTCAGGGCGCCTTAACGCAGCCAGGTGTTGATCTGTTCCAGATCGGCGGGGCTCAGTGTGCCCGCCGCCTGTTTGAGGCGCAGGGTTTCCAGGATGTAGTCGTAGCGCGCGCGTGCATGGTCACGCTGTGCGCGGAACAGTTCACGCTGCGCGTTCAGCACATCGACCTGGGTGCGTGTGCCGACTTCGAGCCCCGCCATGGTAGATTCCAGCGCGGTGCGGTTGGAGACCACGGCCTGGTTGAGCGCCTGCACGCGGCTGATGTTGGCGTTTACGCCAAGATAGGCGTCACGCGTTTGCCGCAGTACGCTGCGGCGCTGCTGTTCCAGCGTCTCCAATGCCTGGTTGTGTTTGAATGCCGCCTCGCGCGTGCGCGAGGTGATGAGGCCGCCCTGATAAAGCGGGGCGTTCAGTTGCAGGGTGAGGGTGTCGGTCAGGGATTCGCTGGCGCCGAAACGTCCGCCGCCGGAGTCGGAAAAGGCACGGCTGCCGACGATATCGACGCTGGGGTAATGGCCGGAGCGCTGGCGTTCGATTTCCTCGCGCGCCACGTCGGCGCCGGATTGTGCCGCGCTGACTTGCAGGTTTTGCTTGAGCGCGGTGTCGGCCCACTGTTCGACGTCCGACGGCTCAGGCGCAACCAGCGGGATGCTCTCGTTCAACAGGGACAGGTTCTGGTGCTGCTGGGCGGTGACCTCGCGCAACGCCTCCAGGCTGGACGCCAGTTGCCGCTCCGCGTCGATTTCCTGTGCGCGGGCGGAGTCGAAGCGCGCCTGCGCCTCCTGCACATCGGTGATGGCGACCAGCCCGACATCGAAGCGCTGCTGACTTTGTTCGAGCTGCTGTGCTATCGCCTTCTTTTCGGCGCGCGCAAATTCAAGATTGTCCTGTGCCGCAAGCACGTCGAAATAGCGTGTGGCGACGCGCGTCATGAGGTTTTGCTCGGCGGCGCCGAAGGCGGCGTCGGCCTGCGCGATGCGCGCATCGGACTGACGCAATTGCACGTAGGTATCGCGGTGGTAGACGGGTTGCGTGAGACTAAGCGAATAAGCGGTACTGTTGAAGCGGGTTACGCCGGCTGAGCTCGCGGGCTGGCGGGTATCCAGCTGATTGGCCGTGGTGCCGGCGCTGGCATTGAGGGTGGGGAACAGCAGCGCGCGGCTTTGCGGTTTGCTTTCGAGCACGGCGAGGCGCGCGGCCTCGGCGCCTTTCAACTGTGCATCGTTCTGCTGCGCCAGATGATAGATGTCGAGCAGGTTTTCCGCGCGCGCCGGAGACGCGAGCGCGAGCGTGATGAGGCACAGGGCGAGAAGGGTTTGACGCATAGTTACACCGTTTGCTCAGGCACTGACACTGGCGCATAGGATACCTGCTTACGGGCGCGCGATACCAGCGTATACACGGTGGGAATGACAAACAGGGTGAGCAGGGTGCCGAGCAGCAGGCCGCCCACGATAACCCAGCCGATGGGCTGGCGGCTCTCCGCGCCCGCGCCGGTGGCGAGTGCGAGCGGCAGTGCGCCCAGCACCATGGCGGCGGTGGTCATCAGGATGGGGCGCAGGCGCATGCTCGCGGCCTCGATCACCGCGGCGCGCACGTCATGCCCGCGCTCTTGCAGTTTATTGGCGAAGTCCACGATGAGGATGCCGTGCTTGGTGATGAGGCCGACCAGCATCACGATGCCGATCTGGCTGTACACATTGAGCGTGCCGCCGGAGAGTTTGAGTGACAACAGCGCGCCGGTGATGGCGAGTGGCACCGTGAGCATGATGATGAACGGGTCAACGAAACTCTCGAATTGCGCCGCCAGTACCAGATAAATAAAGATCAGTGCCAGCACAAAGGTGAGATAAAGCGCCGCGCCCGACTCCTTGAATTCACGCGACTGGCCGTCCAGCGAGAACTGCGCGCCTGTCCCCGGCGTCAGCACTTCTTTTGCGGTCTTTTCCATGAAATCGAGCGCATCACCGAGTGAGTGCCCGGGGCCGATGTTGGCGCTGAGCGTGGCCGAGCGCAGGCGGTTAAAGTGGTTGAGTTCCTTGGGCGCGACATCCTCGCGCACGTGCACGAGGTTGGAGAGCTGTATCAGTTGACCGTCGTTGCCGCGCACGAAAATGTTGGTGAGGTCGCCGGGATCCCGGCGTTCCGCGTCGCGCAGTTTGACGATCACGTCATATTGTTCGCCTTCGCGCTTGAAGCGCGTCACCTGGCGTCCGCCGAGCAGGGTCTCCAGCGTGCGCCCCACCTTGTCCACGCCGATACCGATGTTGGCGGCCTTGTCGCGGTCCAGCTGCACGCTGAGGCGCGGTTTATTGAGTTTGAGATCGCTGTCGAGATTCACCAGCCCCGGAAACTGCGACGCCTTGGCGAGTATCGCATCCACCAGCGTTTGCAGTTCCGCGTAGGAATTGGCCTGGAGTACGAACTGCACCGGCGGATTGCGGAAGCTTTGTCCCAGCGACGGCGGGCTTATGGGGAAGGCCAGCACGCCCGGCAGCATGAACATCTTGGGGCCGAGTTCGGCCGCGATCTGTTGCGCCGAACGCGCGCGCTGTTCCCACGGTTTGAGATTCACAAACGAAAGCGCCATGGTGACGGGGTTAGGCCGCTCCAGTCCGGGCGCTACCACCATGAAGTAGGTGTTGACCTCGGGTACCTGGGCATAAAGCTTTTCTATCTGCTGCGCGTAGCGGTCGGTGTAAGCCATGGTGGAGCCTTCCGGCGCGAACGTCAGCCCGATCAGAATGCCGCGGTCCTCGAGCGGTGCGAGCTCCGACTTGAGCAGGGTGAAGAGCCCTACGCTGCTCGCCGCCACCAGGGCGCCGATCACTATTACTACCAGACGCCGGTTGAGCGCGCGCGTGAGCAGCCGCTGATAGCCCTGGTTGAGCGCGAGCAGCCACTGCTCGCTCAGTTGATACAGGCGCGTGTGGTTTTTTTCGGGACGCAGGATTTTTGAACACATCATCGGCGTGAGCGACAGCGCGACGAAGCCGGACACCAGTACTGCGGCGGCCACAGTGAGCGCGAATTCCGTGAACAAACGCCCGGTGTTGCCGGTGGAAAAGGCGAGCGGCGCGAACACCGCGACCAGCGTGAGCGTCATGGCGATGACCGCGAAGGCGATCTCCTTGCTGCCCTCCAGCGCCGCCGCCAGCGGCGCCATGCCGTGCTCGATGCGGCGCTGGATGTTCTCCAGCATCACGATGGCGTCGTCCACCACCAGACCGATGGCGAGCACCAGCCCGAGCAGGGTGAGGATATTGATGGAGAAGCCCATCACATAAAGAAAGGTGAAGGCGCCGATCAGCGATACCGGGATGGTGACAATCGGAATGAGTGTGGCGCGCAGCGTGCGCAGAAACAGAAAAATCACCAGGATCACGAGCACCAGTGCCTCGAGCATGGTGGTGAACACCGCCTCGATGGATTTTTCGATGAACAGCGATTGATCGAACGCCACCTTGAGCTTCATGCCTTCGGGCAGCGCCGCCGCGATCCTGGGCAGTTCTTCTTTCACCGCCTGCGCCACGGACAGCGTGTTGGCGGTGGACTGCTTCACCACGCCGAGGCCCACGGCCGGATTACCGTTCACGCGCACCGCGTTGCGCTCGTCCGCCGGGCCGATCTCGGCGCTGCCTACATCGCTCAGGCGTACCGGATAGCCGCCCACCGCGCGGATGATGATGCGGTTGAATTGTTCCGGCGTGCGCAGATCGGTTTCGGTGAGCACCGTAAATTCGCGCTGGCTGCTCTCGATGCGCCCGGAGGGGATTTCCAGATTCTGGCTGCGCAGCGCGTCTTCCACATCCTGCGGCGTGAGCTGGTACGCCGCGAGCCGGTCGCGGTCGAGCCAGATGCGCATCGCGTAGCGCCGCTCGCCGCCGATGATGACGCTCGCCACGCCGGGCAGGGTCTGCAACCTGTCCTTCACGATGCGGCTGGCGTAATCGGTGATCTCAAGCTGGTTGTGGCGTTCGCTCGAAAATGCAATCCACATGATGGCCTGCGCGTCGGCCTCGATCTTCGCCACCACCGGCTCATCTACATCGTCCGGCAACCGCCCGCGTGCGCGCGCGACACGGTCGCGCACGTCGCTCGCGGCGGCGTCGGGCTCGCGCGTGCGCACGAATTCCACCGTGATCTGGCTCACTTCTTCGCGGCTGATGGACTTGATGGTCTTGATGCCTTCGATGCCGGCGAGGGTGTCTTCCAGCGGACGCGTCACTTGGCTTTCGATCACTTCCGCGCTGGCGCCGGTGTACACGGTGCGCACCGATACGATAGGCGCGTCGATGTTGGGATACTCGCGCACCGTGAGGCGCTGGTAGGAGATGATGCCGATCAGGACCAGCAGCAGGCTCATCACGGTGGCGAGCACCGGGCGGCGGATGGAAAGGTCTGACAGTGTCACGGTTTGTGCGCGGCAGCAGCGGCGCCTGCCGTGATAACGCGCACCAGCGCGCCGTCACGCACCTTGGTTTGTCCCGCGGTGATCACCGTATCGCCCGCCTTGAGGCCCTGTACGATTTCCACATGGCCCTCATTGCGTTGCCCGGTCAACACCTTGGTCTGCACGGCCTTGCCGTCCACCACGCGGTAGACGAATTGCGTATCGCCCACGGGGAGCAGCGCCTGCTCCGGAACCAGCACTGCGTCGGTACGGCTTTCCAGCACCAGCGACACGCGCGCGAACATGCCGGGGCGCAGATGCATATCGGGATTCGGGATGCGCGCGCGCAGCAGTATCGTGCGTGTTTGTTCGTCGATGCGCGGGTCGATGGCGTAGAGCGTGCCGCTGAAGCCGCGCGCCGGATAAGCGTCCACCTGCAGGGTGACTTCCTGTTCCGGCTTGATCGAGGCGAGATAGGTTTCAGGCGCGCGGAAATCGAGTTTCAGCGTGTGGATGTCTTCCAGATTGACAATGTCCTGCCCTTCCTTGATGTAGTCGCCCACGCTGACCTGGCGCAGGCCGAGCACGCCGGCAAAGGGGGCGGTGAGGCGGGTCTTGGCGATCCGCGCCTCGTTCAGCGCCATCCGCGACCGGGCTTCATGGAGTTTCTGCAACGCCTCATCGTAATTTTGCTGGCTCAGCAATTTTTTCTCGAACACATCGCGCGCACGCGCGAAATTGAGTTCGCTGAGTTTTACCGTCGCGGCGCTCTCGGCGAGTTGGGCGCGCTGTTCCGAATCGTCGAGCCGGATCAGATCGGCGCCCGCCTTTACGGCCTCGCCCTCGGTGAACTGAATCGCGGCGACACGGCCGACGATTTCGGAGCGAATCACCACCGACTCGTTGGCACGCAGCGAACCCACCGTGCTGATGACGCGGTTAACGACGCCGGTGTGTACCGCGACAGCCTCCACGGGCAACGCCATCGCGCCGGGTGGCCCGCCGCCACCCGGCCCTGCGCTACGGTCTTGCTTGCCGCCGTCACCGCATGCGCTCAATGCGCCGAGCGCCAGCAGTACATACAACAGTCGCCATTTATTCATAAAAGTATTATTCACTACGCGAGCGCCTACAGCACAAAGGTCTGAGGCTGTGGCGCATTGATGAGTGCGGGCACGCAGGTTTCAAACAGGCTCTCGCGTGTCCACTCGGCGGACCCCACGCGCGTGATGAGCAAGGCCTCCATGCTCGGCGCTTGGCCGACGATCATGAATAAACGTCCGCCTACGTTAAGCTGCTGCTGAAAGACGTCCGCAAACAGCGGCAGCGAGCCGGTAACGGCAATGACATCATAAGTGCCGTGCTGGTTCCAGCCGCAGGCCGCGTTACCCGTTTCCAGCGTGACGTTGCCGATGCCATGCGCTGCGAGTTTTTGCCGCGCGGATGCGGTGAACTCCGCGAAAATGTCCACGCTGTAAACATGCTGGCCGGAGCGCGCGAGCAGCGCCGTGAGATAACCGCTGCCGGTGCCGATCTCCAGTATCGTGTCGGAAGGCTGAATGTCGAGCACCTGCAACAGCCTTGCCTCGAGCCGTGGCGGCATCATCACCTGGCCATGACCGAGCGGAATCTCGGTATCCGCGAAGGCGAGCTTGCGCTGGCTGGGTGGCACAAAGTCCTCGCGCGGTACCTGCGGCAACAGCTCCAGCACGCGTGGGTCGAGCACTTCCCAGGGGCGAATCTGTTGCTCGATCATGTTGAAGCGGGCTTGTTCGATGTTCATTGTTGCGGAGCCTGGGGCGGGTTCGAAATCGAGGCATCAAGGGTAAGGGCTTTATGTGACGTATGCAAGACAGTGGCGGCAGGCGAGGCTTGCAAAACGCCCACCTATCGGCTACGGTGAGTCAGCGGCTAGGGGTGCCTGAACGCTCATCAGGAGCGGCAGGCTGAGAAAGGGCTGAAGGCCCATAACCCTCTGAACCTGACCCGGTTAATACCGGCGTAGGAAAGCGGCGTGACAGGCCCTTCCTGCGCCCATGACATTAGTATTAAAGGTGAATCATGAGCGCACTTCCCGAAAACTTCCTAAGCAAGACTGTCGCCGTCGATGAGGCGGTGACACGGCCGTTTCCCAATTCGCGCAAGATTTATGTGCCGGGCAGCCGTGCCGATATTCGTGTGCCGATGCGTGAGGTGACACTTTCCGATACGCCGTCGAGCTTCGGTGTCGAGCACAATGCACCGCTGGCGGTGTATGACACCTCCGGCCCTTACACCGATCCTGCGGTGGCCATCGATCTGCGCAAAGGGTTGCCGCCGCTGCGCGAGGCGTGGATCGAGGAGCGTGGCGATACGGAAAATCTGGGCGCGACAAGTTCGGCCTACGGGCGCGAGCGCGCCGCCGATGCGCGGCTGGCCCATTTGCGTTTTGCCCACATCCGCGCGCCACGGCGCGCGAAGATGGGCAGGAACGTCACGCAGATGCACTACGCGCGGCAGGGCATCATCACGCCGGAGATGGAGTACATCGCGCTGCGTGAAAATATGCTGCGCGCGCAGGGCCTGCCGGATCAGCAGCATCCGGGCGAGTCCTTCGGCGCCGCGACCCCGCTGCACATCACGCCGGAATTCGTGCGCGACGAGGTCGCGCGCGGGCGTGCCATCATCCCGGCCAACATCAATCATCCCGAACTTGAGCCGATGATTATCGGGCGTAATTTCCTGGTCAAGATCAACGCCAACATCGGCAATTCCGCGGTCACTTCCAGTATCGAGGAGGAAGTGGAGAAAATGGTCTGGTCCACGCGCTGGGGCGGCGATACGGTCATGGATTTGTCCACCGGAAAAAACATCCACGAGACGCGCGAGTGGATCATCAGAAACTCGCCCGTGCCCATCGGCACCGTGCCGATCTATCAGGCGCTGGAAAAGGTCGATGGCAAGGCCGAGGATCTCACCTGGGAGATTTTCCGCGACACGCTCATCGAGCAGGCCGAGCAGGGCGTGGATTACTTCACCATACACGCCGGAGTGCGGCTGGCCTATGTGCCGCTCACCGCAAAGCGCGTCACCGGCATCGTCTCGCGCGGCGGCGCGATACTGGCCAAGTGGTGCCTCGCGCATCACAAGGAAAACTTCCTCTACACGCATTTCGAAGACATCTGCGAAATCATGAAGGCCTACGACGTTTCGTTCTCGCTCGGCGATGGCCTGCGCCCCGGCTCGATCGCGGATGCCAACGACGCCGCGCAGTTCGCCGAACTGGAAACGCTGGGTGAGCTGACCCAGGTCGCGTGGAGGCACGACGTGCAGACCATGATCGAAGGCCCCGGCCACGTGCCGATGCATCTGATAAAGATCAACATGGAGAAACAGCTCGCGGAATGCGGCGAAGCGCCGTTCTACACACTGGGGCCGCTCACCACCGACATCGCGCCCGGCTACGACCACATCACCTCCGCCATCGGCGCGGCGATGATCGGCTGGTACGGTTGCGCCATGCTGTGTTACGTCACGCCCAAGGAACACCTGGGGTTGCCGGACAAAAACGACGTGCGCGAAGGCATCATCGCCTACAAAATCGCCGCGCACGCCGCCGATCTCGCCAAGGGCCACCCCGGCGCGCAACTGCGCGACAACGCGCTCTCCAAGGCGCGTTTCGAGTTCCGCTGGGAAGACCAGTTCAACCTCGGCCTCGACCCGGAGCGCGCGCACGAGTTGCACGACGAAACCCTGCCCAAGGAATCCGCCAAGCTCGCGCACTTCTGCTCCATGTGCGGCCCGCATTTCTGCTCGATGAAGATTACGCAGGATGTGCGTGACTATGCCGCGCAGAAAGGCATCGAGAATGCCGGGCTCGCGCTGGAGCAAGGCATGCAGGAAAAGGCGCAGGAATTCAAAGGGCAGGGCGGTCAGGTGTATCGAAAGTTGTAGGAAGGTGTAGATTTATTTTCCGTGCGCTCCCTCTACTCCAACATCAAGGCCTACGTCGAGCACAGCCTGACGGTAGAGCCGCCGCACGTGCTGCACGTGGAGGAATGCGGCAACCCGAAAGGCATCCCGCTGCTGTTTGTGCACGGCGGGCCGGGGGCGGGGTGCGAGCCTTATCACCGGCGCTTTTTTAATCCCGATGTGTACCGCATCATTTTGTTCGACCAGCGCGGCAGCGGGCGCTCCACGCCGCATGCGGAACTGGAAGGCAACACCACGCAGGCGCTGGTGGCGGACATGGAAGTTATCCGCACGCATCTCGGCATCGAACGCTGGGTGTTGTTCGGCGGCTCCTGGGGTTCCACGCTTTCACTCGTGTATGCGGAGACCCATCCCGGGCGTGTGCTGGGATTGATTCTGCGCGGCATTTTTTTGTGCCGTCCGCGCGAGATCGAATGGTTTTATCAGGAGGGTGCGAACCGCATCTTTCCGGATTACTGGCAGGATTTCCTGCGCCCGATCCCGCCCGAAGAGCGCGGCAATTTAGTTCATGCGTATCATCGTGTATTGACCGGCGCTAACGAAGTGGCGCGCATGGCGGCGGCCAAGGCGTGGTCGGGCTGGGAAGGGCGCACGCTCACCCTGGTCGAAAGTCCCACTGTGGTCGGCCACTTTTCCAGCGCGCATACGGCCCTCAGCCTTGCGCGCATCGAATGCCATTATTTCATGCACGACAGTTTTCTGGAGCCGAACCAGATTCTGCGTGACGCTCACCGTTTGAAAGATATTCCCGGCGTGATTGTGCACGGGCGTTACGACATGGTGTGTCCGCTGGAGAGCGCGTGGGAATTGCATCAGGCTTGGCCGCAGGCGGAATTCAAGATCGTTCCCGGCGCGGGGCACGCGGCGAGTGAACGCGGCACGACGGATGTGCTGGTGCAGGCGGCGGACGATATGGCGCAGCGTTGCAATAAAACATGATCGCGTTGTTGCAGCGTGTGACGCATGCGCAGGTGGAAGTGGAAGGGGTTACCATCGCGCGCATCGATGCGGGATTGCTGGTGTTCGTCGGTGTGGAGCGTGATGACACCGGGGCAGAGGCCGACCGCTTGGTGGAGCGCGTGCTCGGTTACCGTGTGTTTGCAGATGAGCAGAACAAAATGAACCGCAGTCTGCGCGACATCAACGGCGGACTGCTGCTGGTGCCTCAGGTCACGCTCGCGGCGGACACGCACAAGGGTCTGCGCCCCAGCTTCACGCCGGCGGCGGCGCCCGAGGCCGGCGCACGCCTGTTTGATGGCGTGGTGCGCAAGGCGCGCGCGGATTACGGCAAGGTGGGGTGCGGTCGTTTCGGGGCGGACATGCAGGTGTCGCTCACCAACGACGGGCCGGTGACGTTTCTACTGCGCGTGACGCGGTAAGCGTACGCTGCAAAGAATCACAAATAATCGAACAATGTCAAACGCTGCACCTTGGCGAATGACTGCTGTGCGGCCTGCAACGCCAGCAGTTGCTGGTTGAGCTGGCTGGCGGCACTGGCGTAGTCGAGATCCTGCACGGTGGAAAGCGTCTGCTGGAGTTGCAGCGTGTAGGCGTCATTCGCAGCTTTCTGGCTGTCAATGGCATTGATGCGCGCACCTACGCCGGAGGTGGTGACAAGTATGCTGTTCATCGACTGATCGATATCGGTGAGCGCGCGGTTCATGGCGTTGTTGAATTTCGCCTGTCCGGCCGCGCCGTTCACCGGTGTTTCCAGCGCCACGGCCATGTTCTGGAGGGTGGTGAAGATATCCTGGTTGGCGCTGGTGCTGAGGGTGAAGCGGTCACCATTGTTGGGTGTGCCGGCGACGCTGGTTTGTACGCCGCTGAAGTTGATGTTCGCGCCGGACTGATAACTGCCGCTGGTCTGGACTGCGCCGGCGAGATTGGTGACCACATAGCCGTTGGCCGCACCGCTGAAGGTGACGGTTCTGCTGGGACTGCTGACCCCGGTGAGCGCGGAGCCGAAATAACCCGTGACCGTGTCGCCGTCCTCCGATGCGCCGGTCAAGGTCTCCGTGACGGTAATGGCCTGGGTGCCGGGTGCGGTGTTCGCCAGATAGATAGCTCCGCCATCCAGATAGGCGCGCACCCCGGTAGTGCCGCTTTGCGCATTGATGTCGGAGACCAACTGTGTCTGGGTGCGTGAGCTGCCCTCAGCGGCGGTGTAGACCAGAGCTCCGTTGACGCGCAATTCATATTGCAGGGTATCGTTCGTCCCGGTGTCCGTCAGGCCGATGGCGCCGCCGGCCACACTGGTTTTGTGTCCCAGGATGAGCGTGTAGGTGTCGGGTGTATAGGTACCGCTCACCGTGCCGGTGTTGATGACGCCGCTGCCGGTGTTGGCGGAATTATCCAGGGTGGTGAAGGTGCCGTTGCCGTTGCGTATTGACTGGAATACCGCCGTGCCGGAATCATCCGCCGCTACCTGCCGTGTAGGGCCCACCTGTAAAAATCTCTGACCCTGATCGCCATTGTAGGTATAACTGCCCGCGCTGGTACGGGTGAACGGCTGCGTCTGGCCTTTATAGCCCGCAAACAGATATTCGCCGTTGCCGTCCTTGGTGTTGGAGAGGCTCAGCAGTTCATCCAGGCGCTGACGAATCTCGCGCGCGATTGATGTGCGATCGCTGTTGCTGAGCGTGGTGTTGTTGGCCTGTACCGCGAGTGTGCGCACGTTTTGCAACAGACTGGTGACGTCGCTCAGCGCCGATTCTTCGAGATTGAGGCGTGTGCGTGCGGCATCGACGTTCGACTGATACTGGATATTGACGGCGACCGCCTGCGTGAGATCGAGCGCCTGGCTGGCTCCTGCGGGGTCGTCAGCGGGCGTGAGTATGCGCTGCCCGGTAGCGAGTTGCTGTTGTATCTTGCTGAGCCGCACCTGCTGGTCGAGCATCGTATTGACACCCTGTTGCTGAATCTGGTTGGTCGATATGCGCATGGCTTATCTCCGTAGCGTGTCGATCAAGATTGCGAACAGCGAGTTGGCGGTGCCGATGACTTTCGCTGCGGCCTGATAGGCCTGCTGATAACGCACCAGGTTCGCGGCCTCCTCATCGAGATTTACGCCGGAGGCAGCCTCGCGCGCCTGAGTGACCTGATTGAGCAGGGTTTCCTGCGCCTTGCGGTTGATGTCCGCCTGATGTGTCTTGGTGCCCACATCCGCCACCAGTTGACCGTAGGCGCTTTGATACGTCGCCGTGCCGCCTGCGAGCGTGTTCTGTGTTTGCAGGCCTGTGAGCAGCAGCGCGTTACGGTTGTCGGACACGCCGCCGGTATTGGCCCCGACAGTGAACGTGTCGCCCGTTGCCGGCGCGCCGCTGATCTGAATCTGCCAGCCGTTGTGGGAAATG
>JAURVQ010000019.1 GCA_030655395.1 Gammaproteobacteria bacterium
AACAGCGCCAGCAGCAGCAGTGCGCCGATCAGGCCGAATTCCTCGCCATAGACTGCGAAGATGAAGTCGGTGGTGCGCTCCGGAATGAAGTCGAGATAGGACTGGGTGCCGTTCAGCCAGCCCTTGCCGAACACGCCGCCGGAGCCGATGGCGATGGTGGATTGCAAGATATGATAGCCCGCGCCGAGCGGGTCTTGCTCCGGATCGAGGAAGGTGAGTACACGCTGGCGCTGATAGTCATGCATCATGCGCCACAGCAGCGGCGCGGCGGCGCCGAGCAGCAGCGCGGCGCCGCCGATTACGCGCCAGCGCAGGCCCGACAACAGCAGCACAAACAGGCCGGCGCTCGCCACCAGCAGTGCGGTGCCCATGTCCGGCTGTTTGGCGATGAACGCGGACGGCACCACAATCAATATCAGCGTCACCGTCGCGCGCAGCAGGTTCGGCGGCAGCGGTCTGTCGCCCAGATACCACGCCACCATGAGCGGCACCGCAAGCTTCATGATCTCCGAGGGCTGGAATCGCATGCCGCCGATCTGCAACCAGCGTTGCGCGCCCTTGGCGTGCGCGCCGAACAGGAATACCGCGATGAGCAGCAGCAGTCCCGCGCCGAACAGCCACGGCGCGACCTGCTGAAAGTAGTGTGGCGGCACCTGTGCCAGTGCGAGCATCAGGCTGAAGGCGAGGCCAAAGCGCAGCAGTTGCCGCACCAGCAACTGCACATCTTGTCCGCCGGCGCTATAGAGCACCACAAGACTGATGGTGGCCAGCAGCAGCAGGCCCGCCAGCAGCGGCATGTCGAGATGCAGTCTTCGGCCCATGCTCATCATGTTACTCGTCCAGCTCCGGTACTACATTGCTGAGATCAACCGGCTGCGCCGGGGGCTGCGACAGCAGGTACTGATCCATCACCTTGCGCGCGATGGGCGCGGCGACGCTGCCGCCGTGGCCGCCGTTTTCCACCAGCACCGCCAGCGCGATGCGCGGATGCTCGACGGGCGCGAAGGCGATGAACAGGGCGTGGTCGCGCAGGCGCAGATCGACCTCGCTCTGTATGTATTTTTCGCCCTGTTTGATGCCAAATACCTGCGCGGTGCCGGTCTTGCCGGCGATGGTGTACGGCGCGTTCAGGCCGATGGCGCGTGCGGTGCCGCGTTCGCTGCTCACCACGCGCGTCATGGCGGTGATGACGTTGTCCCAGTGCCGTTTGTCCTTGACCGGTATGGTGTAAGTTACAGGCGCCGCCTGTGGATACAGTTGCTGCGTGACCGGGTTTTTGATCTCTGCGACCACTCTGGGCGCGATGCGGGTGCCGGAGTTTGCGAGTGCGCCCGTGGCGACGGCAAGCTGCAGCGGCGTGGCGAGGTTGTAGCCCTGGCCGATGCCGGTGATGACGGTTTCACCGGGATACCACGGCTGACGATGCGCGCGGCGTTTCCATTTCGCGGACGGCACCAGTCCGGCGAGTTCGCCGCCGATGTCGATGCCGGTCTTCTGGCCGAAGCCGAACTGGCCCAGGAAATCGTGCAAACGGTCGATGCCGAGTATGGTGGCGAGGGTATAGAAATACACGTCGCATGATTCCACGATGGCGCGATCAAGGTCGACCGATCCGTGGCCTTTTGGATTCCAGTCGCGATACCGGTGGCTTTGGCCCTTGAGGCTGAACCAGCCGGGGCAGAAGGTATCCTGCGTTTCGTTGATCACTCCGAGTTCGAGCCCGCCCAGGCCGATGAACGGTTTGATGGTGGAGCCGGGCGGGTACTGGCCGCGCAGCGCGCGGTTGTAAAGCGGTTGATCGGGCGAGTTGCGGAGCGCGTCGTAGTCCTTGCTGTCGATGCCGTTCACGAACAGGTTCGGATCGTACGCGGGCTGGCTTACCAGCGCGAGCACGGCGCCGTTGGTGGGATCGAGCGCCACCACCGCGCCACGGTGATCGCCGAGCGCGATTGCGGCGATGGATTGCAGTTGAATGTCGATGCTGAGGTGCAGATTTTTCCCCGCCACCGGCGGGTGGCGCTCCAGCACGCGCAGCAAACGCCCCTGTGCGTTGGTCTCTACCTGTTCGAAACCGACCGTGCCGTGCAGGGCATCTTCATAGGCCTTCTCCACCCCGGTCTTGCCGATGTGGTTGACCCCGCCGTAGCGGATGGGGTCGAGTTCCGCCAGTTCTACTTCACTGATGCGCGCAACGTAACCCACGGCATGCGCCGCGAGCGCCCCGAGCGGATAGTAGCGCACCGCGCCGGCGGTGATATCGACACCCGGAAAGCGCGGACGGTTCACGGCGAAGCGCGCCACCTCTTCCTCGGACAGCCGCAGCCGCAGCGGAACGCCCTTGCTGTAACGCTTCTGCCCGCGCAAGCGCTGAAAGCGTTTAATGTCGGCATCGGAGATGGCGATGATCTCCTTCAGCGCGGTGAGCGTGGCGTTCAGGTTTTGCACCTGCTCCGGTATGACCTCGAGCCCGAATGAGGGTGTGTTTTGCGCCAGCAGCACGCCGTTGCGGTCATAGATCAGCCCGCGCGCGGGCGGCAAGGCGACGATGCTGATCTGGTTGTTCTGCGACAGTGTGCTGTAGTGCGCGTGATTGAAGACTTGCAGATGCACCAGCCGTCCCACCACGATGAACACCAGCAGCACGGTGAACGCGAGCGCGGCGATCATGCGGTGGCGCAGCAGCCGCGTCTCGCGCACCGGGTTGCGCAACTGATCCTTGAAGGTGATGCGGGGGTCCATGCTCAGCTACCGGCACAAGATGCACGGTCTGCGTTCTGCTTCACGCGCGTGCGACATCAAGTAGATACATTCAGGTGACCCGCAGCGTGCGGCGCACATGGCGCAGCACGAGAAACACAGCCGGCCATACCAGCATGCTGGTGAAGGTGGGCAGCAGATAACCCCAGCGCCAGGGAAGCTGGCCGATGATGCCGGTGATCCACAGCACCAGCATCTGTTCGATAAACACGAGCGCCAGCACGATGAGCGCCTGCTGCCAGAGCGGGGAGCGCCGGATGCGCGCATACAGCTTGAGGGTGATGTAGGCGACGAGCGCAAAGGCGAGCGCGTGCTGGCCGAGCAGTGTGCCGCTCGCGGCATCGAGCAGCAGCCCCATACCCCACGCGGCGCCGATGCCGATGCGATCCGGCAGCGCCAGACACCAGTAGATGAGTGCAAGCATCACCCACTCCGGACGCAACAGGCTGGCCCAGGCGGGCAGCGGGAAGAGGGTGAGGACAAACGCCGCGAGCAGCGTAAGCGCAATGACCCAGCCGCGATGGGCGCGTGTCGGGATCATCGTTTATCACCGCTGGGGCGGGCCTTTTGAGGTGCGGCGGGCGGCTCCGGCTCGGGTAGCGGCACGGGCGGGGTGGTCTCGCCGAGCACGAGCAGCACCTCGCGGCTGTGCTCGAGATGTGCCGTCGGCACGGCGCGAATCCTGGCAAAGGGATAGCCGGGACCGTGATCCACGCTCACCACCTTGGCCACCGGGTAATCGGGCGGGAAGCGTCCGCCGAGACCAGAGGTGATGAGCATATCGCCCACCTGGATGTCGGCGTCGGTAGGAATATAAGGAAGATCGAGGCGGTCGGAGGCACCGGTGCCAAGCGCCAGTGCGCGCAGACCGTTGCGGCTCACCTGCACCGGCACGGCGTGACTGGGGTCGGTGATGAGCAGCGCGATGCTGGAGACCGGGCCGACATTGATGACCTGGCCCATGAGGCCGTTGGCATCGAGCAGCGGCAGGCCGGGTGTGACCCCATGCAGCGAGCCCTTGTTGATGACGATCTGGCGGCGGAAGGGGTCGAGATCCACCGCGAGCAACTCCGCCGCACGCACCTCGCCGCGTACCCTCAGTGACGTCTGGAACAGTTCGCGCAGGCGAATGTTTTCGTTTTCCAGTGCGCTGAGTTTTTGCAACCCTGCGCTTTGCAGCAGTATCTGGTTGCGTAGTGCGCTGTTTTCCCGCAGCAGGGAGGTGCGGAAGGAGAGTCTCTCGGCCATCCAAGTGCCCGCCCTGAACGGCAGATCCACCAGGTATTGTACGGGGTAGATCAGCAGCGAAAGCGCCGCGCGAGCGCTATCGAGGCGGTGTTGGCGATGATCCAGTGTCATCAGCGCGAGCGAAAGCAGTACAAACACCAGGAGGCGCAGCGTGGTGTAGGAGCCGCGCGCAAACAGCGGCTTCATCTGCTCCGGTGTGATCGCTGATCTTACCATCCGCTATTCAGGGCACCTCTAAAAGGGCGTCTATTGCTCCCATCAGGCCGACTTTACCTGGGCGAGCAAAGGCCGTCACAATAGTCTACTCCTGAATCAGGACTTCGCGTCCGCGTTCGTCGATCATTTCGAGCGCAATACCGCCGCCGCGTGCCACGCAGGTGAGCGGGTCTTCCGCCACAAACACCGGCAGGCCGGTCTCTTCCATCAGCAGCTTGTCGAGATCGCGCAGCAGCGCGCCGCCGCCGGTGAGCACCATGCCACGTTCGGCCACGTCGGCGCCCAGTTCGGGCGGGGTCTGTTCCAGCGCGGCGCGCACTGCGCTTACGATGCCGGACAAGGGCTCCTGCAGCGCTTCGAGGATTTCATTGCTGTTTAGCTTGAAATGGCGCGGCACGCCCTCGGCCTGGTTGCGGCCCCACACCTCCATTTCGCGGATTTCGTTGCCCGGATAGGCCGAGCCGATTTCCTGCTTGATGCGCTCGGCGGTTGATTCGCCGATCAGGCTGCCGTAATTGCGGCGCACGTAGTTCACGATGGCGTCGTCGAAGCGGTCGCCGCCGATACGCACCGAGGCGGAGTACACGATACCGTTGAGCGAGATCACCGCCACTTCCGAGGTGCCGCCGCCGATGTCGAGCACCATGGAGCCGCTGGCCTCGCCGATGGGCAGCCCCGCGCCGATGGCAGCAGCCATGGGTTCTTCAATCAGAAACACCTCGCTCGCGCCCGCGCCTACGGCGGACTCCTTGATCGCGCGCCGCTCCACCTGGGTGGAGCCGCACGGCACGCTCACCAGCACGCGCGGGCTCGGGTGCAGGAAACGGTTTTTATGTACCTTGTGTATGAAATACTGCAACATCTTCTCGGTGACGGTGAAGTCGGCGATCACGCCGTCCTTCAGCGGGCGGATGGCGCTGATGTTGCCGGGGGTACGGCCCAGCATGCGCTTGGCCTCGATGCCTACCGCCGCGATGGTCTTCGGGCCCTGCGGGCCGCGCTCCTGGCGGATGGCGACCACCGAAGGCTCGTTCAGCACGATGCCCTGCCCGCGTACATAGATCAGCGTATTGGCCGTGCCGAGGTCAATCGAGAGATCGGTGGAAAACATCCTGCGTAAACGTCCAAACATGTGTCTTAGTCCTGCCAAGGGTATCTATATAGCCACTCTATCAACCGCTAGCCCTTTGGGCAAGCCGCTAAAGTATGATAACTTGCATAATATGCGCCATGTGGGCAGTCAGCCGGAATTTTGCCATGCCATTACAACCCTCCGACGTAGAAAAAATCGCGCACCTGGCGCGGCTGGCCGTGAGCGAGCAGGATATCCCGGCCTACGCCCATAACCTGTCCAATATCATCGAACTGGTCGGGCAGATGAACGCAGTGGACACCACCCATGTCACGCCCATGGCGCACCCGCTCGATATGGCCGCGCGCCTGCGCCCCGATGCCGTCACTGAAACCAACCAGCGTGAGCGCTTTCAGGCCATTGCGCCGGAGGTGGATGCGGGCGTGTATCTGGTGCCTAAAGTGATAGAATAAAAACAGTAGCGAGTCGCTAGATTTTAGATACTAATCATGCATAACAAAACTCTGGCCGAACTCTCCCACGCACTTAACCGGCGCGAATTTTCCAGTGAGGAATTGACGCGTGTTTTTATCGAACGCATCAAGTGCCACAACGGTGTGCTCAATACCTATGTCACCGTGACGGAAGAGCAGGCTCTGGTGCAGGCGCGCGCGGCCGATGCGCGTCTTAAAAAAGGCGAGGGCAGTGCGCTCACAGGAATTCCGCTCGCGCAAAAAGACATTTTCTGCACGCAGGGCGTGAAGACGACGTGCGGCTCGAAAATGCTCGACAATTTCATTGCGCCGTATGACGCCACTACCGTCGAGCGGTTTAACCACGCCGGTGCGGTGATGCTTGGCAAGACCAACATGGACGAGGTCGCCATGGGCTCGTCCAATGAACCCAGCTTTTACGGGCCGGTGAAACATCCGTGGGACACCAACGCCGTACCGGGTGGTTCCTCCGGCGGTTCCGCCGCAGCGGTGGCCGCGCGCCTTGCGCCTGCCGCCACCGGCACCGACACCGGCGGCTCCATCCGGCAGCCCGCGGCTCTGTGCGGCATCACCGGAATCAAGCCCACCTACGGCCGCGTGTCGCGCTACGGCATGATCGCGTT
>JAURVQ010000028.1 GCA_030655395.1 Gammaproteobacteria bacterium
TCAACGGCAACACCGTGTTTATCGACCACGGCCAGGGGCTGGTCACGATGTATTGCCACCTCTCGCGCATAGCCGTAAAACCTGGCCGGAGTCTTGCACGCGGAGACGTCATCGGCGCGGTGGGCATGTCCGGACGCGCCACCGGCCCCCATCTGCACTGGGGTGTGAGCCTGAACCGGGCACTGGTCGATCCCGCCCTGTTTTTATCGCCTGTAACCGCTCATGTCCGCCCGGATGCAGCCGATATTGAATAATAGGTGGTTTGTGTCATAATCGGCCCACGTATGGGTGGGTACTGCCTTCCTGTCGCAATGAAAAACACAAAAAAAGCACACACATGAACCCTATCCGGCTTGCTCGCGTCCCCGCCTGTCTCGGCCTCGTGGCCGTTTATGCGCTGCTCTCCGGCTGTGCCATCAACCAGCACACGGACGTAAAGAACGACCCGCTCGAAACCTTCAACCGTACCATGTACAGCTTTAACGACACGGTAGATAAAGGACTGATCAAGCCGATCGCCGCACGCTATGAACTGGTAGTGCCGCAGCCGGCGCGCACCGGCGTGGGCAATTTCTTCAGCAATCTCGCCTATCCCATCGTCATCATCAACGACTTCCTGCAGGGCAAATTCGAGCAGGGTGCCGAAGACATACAGCGTTTCGCCTACAACTCCACGTTCGGCCTGTTGGGTCTGCTCGATGTCTCCACGCCCATGGGCCTGGAGGCGAACAAAGAGGATTTCGCTCAGACGCTCGGCTACTGGGGGGTAGGCAGGGGTTTCTATCTGGTGCTGCCGTTTTATGGTCCCAGCACAGTACGTGACGGCATAGGTTTGGTGGCGGACTACCAGCTCGACTTGCTCAATCAGCACTCCGATGTCTCCGAGCGCAACCAGGCATTGGCACTCAAGGTCATCGACCGGCGTGCGCGCCTGTTGAGTGCGGAGCGTGTGCTGGAAGAGGCGGCGCTCGATCCTTACACCTTCACACGCGATGCCTACCTGCAACAGCGTGCCAGCCTGATCCGCGACGGCGAGGCCGCACCGCGCGAAGAAGATGAAGAAGAAGACGGCGAATCAGCCGCAGAGCCGGAAAATGGCCGCGTGCCGGCAAAGCAGTTGCTTACTCCCTAACAGTCTTCCCGAAAATCAGTCGCGCGGTTTGCCCGCGTAAGGATTTTCTCCACTCCTGAATTCCAGTCTGAGCGGTGTGCCCGTCAATTTGAGCGCGCTGCGAAAGCTGTTGGCGAGATAACGCTTGTACGACTCCGGCACGGAGACAATCCGGTTGCCGTGAATCACAATCACCGGCGGGTTGTGCCCGCCCTGATGTGCATAGCGCAGCTTGATGCGCCGCCCCTGCACCAGCGGCGGCTGGTGTGTGGCGAGGGCCTTTTCCAGCAGCCGCGTCAGTTCGCCGGTCTCCAGCTTGCGCATGGCCGAGGCATAGGCCTTGTCCACCGAACTGAATAATTCGGCCACGCGCGTGCCGCGCAACGCCGAGATAAAGTGGATGCGGGCAAAATCCACAAACGACAACCGGCGGTCGAGTTCCTGCTTGATGCGCGCACGCTCATCGGCATCCGCGCTATCCCACTTGTTCACCGCAATCACCAGCGCGCGCCCGGACTCCAGCACCAGCCCCAGCAGAGACGCATCCAGCTCCGTCACGCCGGCCTGGGCATCGAGCATCAGAATGATGACGTTGGCATCATCGATGGCGCGCAATGTTTTTATCACGCTCAGTTTTTCGATGCCCTCACTCATGCGGCTCTTTCTGCGCACGCCGGCGGTGTCGATCAGCGTGTAGTGCGTGCCTTTGCGTTCGAACGGAACATAAACGCTGTCGCGCGTCGTGCCCGGCTCATCGAACGCAAGCACGCGCTCTTCGCCGAGCAGGCGGTTGATCAGCGTCGACTTGCCCGCGTTCGGGCGACCGACGACCGCGAGCCTGACACCCTCCGCTTCCGACTCCGGCGTCGCTGCGGCAGGCGGGAAACCCGCGAGCACACTGTCCATCAGTTCCTCCACGCCGGTTCCGTGCGCGGAGGAGATGACATGCGGTGCACCCATGCCCAATGCATGAAACTCTGCCGCCACCACTGCGGCATCCAGCCCCTCGCCCTTGTTCACCACCAGAAACACCGGCTTGCCGGTGCGCCGCAGGCGTGTGGCGATGCGCGCATCTTCTGCGGTGAGCCCGGCGCGCCCATCCACGATCAGCAGTGTGACATCCGACTCCTCGACTGCAATCCAGGTCTGCTCTGCTGCCAGCGCCTCGATGCCCGCCTGGTCCGAGCCCAGGCCGCCTGTGTCCACCACGAGGTAAGGCCTGTCGCCCATCTGTCCGTCGCCGTAAATACGGTCGCGGGTGAGGCCCGGCATATCCGCCACCAGCGCATCACGCGAGCGCGTGAGACGATTGAACAGCGTGGATTTGCCGACATTGGGCCGGCCGACGAGTGCAACGATGGGTTTCATAAAGACAGTGGCAAGTGACAAGTAGCAAGTAGCAAGTTGGCGTCAGATTTTATGTTTTTCTTGCTACTTGTAACTTGCTACTTGCTACTTTTATCAGCGACACGCAGTGCTGCAAGAACTCCACCCTTGCCATTCACGTAGAGCAGGTCGTCGGTAGCGATGGGCGGCGTGAGGATGCCGGCAGCATCGATGCGCGTGCGCGCAACAAAGTGGCCGTCGTCACGCGCCATCCAGTGCAGGTAGCCTTCGAAATCACCCACCACCACATAACCATCGTAGACTTCCGGCGCGGTCACCGCGCGGGCGCGTAATTTATCCTGCTTCCAGAGCGCGCGTCCGTCGCGGCGGTCCAGACTGAATACCTGCCCTTTGGCATCGGTGACATAAACGGCGTGATCATCCGCCGTCAACCCGGCGTACGATGACATGTCGCGTGTCCACACCAGCCGTCCGGATTCAAGATCAAGTGCGGCAACGCGCCCCTGATAACTCGTGACGTAGACCGTCCTGTCCACGACCCGCGGCTCGGCGCTGATGTCCACCAGCCGTTCCAGCTCCGAGCGCCCGTGCGGCTCGGCGATGGCGGTTTCCCACAGCACCTTGCCGTCGTTGATTGAAAGCGCGACCAGCCGCCCGCTGGCAAATCCACCCAATACCTTGTCGCCTGCGATCACCGGCGCGCCGGTGCTGCGCAGGGTGAGCGCGGGCACACTGCTGTCATGCGTCCACTGGCGTTTGCCGTCTTGTACATTGAGCCCGAACAGCTTGCCGTCCACGGTGCGCACCACCACGACACCCTGTGCGGCGCGCGGCGCGGAAAGAACTTCGCTCGACACGCGCGCGCGCCACAGCACCGCCCCATTGGCTTCCGCCAGGGCCAGCACCTCGCCGTCGCTGGTGCCCACGAGCACCAGACCCTCACCGCTGCCCGGCCCGCCGGAGATCGGGGCCTTGGTCTCTACGCTCCAGAGCGAACGTCCGCTGTCCGCAGCGTAGGCGCTGACACGGCCTCTGCGATCCGCCGCGAATACCTTGCCGTTCGCCACGCTGGGCGACAACTTGAAGTACTCGCTGTCGCTGCCCGAGCCCACGCGCGTTGACCATGCGGTCTGCACCGTTACGCTATTCGGGAAATTGGTCAGCGCGGCCGGTGGTTCGGAGTTGTCTTTGCCGCGCAGATAATCGTTGACGGTGCCGCAGCCGCCACCGAGAACAGCGAGCAATCCTATTGCCGCAAGACGCATCATGGTTTGGCCGGCGCTGTGGTCGGCGTTGTGGATGGTGCTGAAGTATTCTCTGCGCCCAGATCATCAAGCTTCATTTGCAGCAGCGTGGCCTTGTCCGTGCCTGCGGGCAATGCCTGCAGTGCGCTCTGCCAGGCACTGCGCGCGGGGCCGGGCTGCTTGAGGGCGAGATGGATATCACCCTGCACCTCGGCGTACTCGGCGCTGAAGCCACCCGCTTCGGCGCCACTCATGAGCTTGAGCGCGGCCTGTGCCTCGCCCTGCTCCAGCATCACGCGCGCCAGGCGCAAGCGTGCAAGCTGTTGCAGTGTAGTTTCGCGCGCATGCGCCAGCGCCCACTCCAGTTGTTTGCGCGCAGCGGCAACATCGCCGTTATCGAGCGCGAGCCTGGCGTTCGCCAGCGCGGCCAGAACGGCATACGGCGTATCGCTGAATTCGCCCATGATACGCGCGCCGCGCTCGAGACCTTCCCTGGCCGCGCCACGCTTGACCTCATCCACCAACTGCCGGTACTCCACCACGGCATTCTCGGCCTGGGTCTTGTGATAATCGCGCCAGGCCCACACGGCAAACACCGCGCCGAGACCGATCACCACCCCGCCGATCACGGCCTTGGCGTTTTCGCGCCACCAATTTTTCAGCGCTTCGACCTGTTCTTGTTCGCTTTGGTAAGTTTCCATGCGGGAATTCCTGTCTTTACTTTTTGGCCTTCACTTTATTGTTTGGGGTGTTGCCCATTTGCGCCGCACGTGCCTCGGCCTCGGCGATGTGCTGCTGCACGGTCTGCACGCCTTCCACATCAGCGGGCATCAGCACCAGCAGCCGCTTCCAGGTGGCGGCAGCTTTGGGGTAGTCCAGCCGCTGAAACGCCGCCATGCCGGAAAGCCAGAGCGCCTTCGGATTGTCGTGGTCAAGCGCCAGCGCTTTCTCGGTCAGCTCGGTGGGCCTGCCGGAGAGATCCTGATTCGGGCTGCTCAGGGCCATCACCTCGGCGTAATCGGCCAGCAACTCCGGCTGCTCGCCCACCAGCGGCAAGGCCCTGGCATACGCCTCGCGTGCGTCGGCATAACGCCCCAGCGCGCTGTATGAACGGGCCAGCATCATCCAGCCTGCGCCATCTTCGGGCTGCTCCTGCAGGCGTTGCTCCAGGCGCTGCACCATCATCTGCGGCGAAAAGCCGCCTGAACCATCGGCCATGGGCGGGACAGCGACATTTTCGCGCACATGATCCAGTTGCAGATACAGCACGGTGCTGAGCAGGGGCACCAGGAGTGCGATGGTCAGCGCAGTCCAGCGTCCCGCGAAAGCGGGCGCCGTGTGTCCCGGCGTGTGCCCGGTGGTCGCTCCCGCGACACCAGTAGAACCCTTCGCTATCGCTCTTCCCTGTACGTCGCCGGGCACATCTTCCAGCAGTTTGCGCTGCAAATCACGGCCCGCCTGATCGAACTGCGCGGCGCTGATGGTGCCCATTTTCAGATCATTGCCAAGCTCGTTCAGTTGGTCCTGATAAATCCTGATATTCAGCGCATCGCGTGCGACCGTGATCTCACTCTCACGCCGCAACAACGGAGGCAACAGAAAAACCAGCGCGATGACCATCATCATCGCGGCCACTACCCAGAATACACTCATCCCTTGCCCTCTCCCTGTACGTCCTGCAACAGGCTGCGCAGGCGCTGCTGCTCACCACCCGTCAGCGGCACATCACCCGCACGCCTGCGACGGCGAACCACGGAATAAATCAACACCAGCGCACCCAGTCCCACCAGAATAAACGGCCCCAACCAGAGGGCTGCGGTGGTGCCTTTGAAGCGCGGACGGAACAACACGAAGTCACCGTAGCGCGCCACCAGATAGTCCGTAATTTCCCTGTCGGTCTTGCCGTCCTCCATCATGACGCGCACCTGATTGCGCAAGTCCTTGGCCAGATCGGCATGCGAATCGGAAATGCTTTCGTTCTGACACACCAGGCAGCGCAACTCCGATATCAGCAGCCGGTAGCGCGTCTCCAGCGCCGCGTCATGCGGCGCAGATGTTGCGGCCCACCCTGCAGTGGCATACAGCATCAACACCAGTGATATCACGGCCTTCATCCTTCCAGCTTCCTGACCAGTGGCAACACGGTAGTTCTCAAGTTCTCCTCCGTCAGCGGCCCAATCACCTTGTAGCGGATAATCCCCGCGCGATCGATGACATAGGTTTCCGGCACGCCATACACACCGTAATCTATGCCTACATTACCTTGTTCATCGAATGCGCTCACCAGATAGGGATTGCCCAGGTCATTGAGCCAGCGCAGTGCGTCCTGACGCGTGTCCTTGTAATTGAGACCATAGATATTCACCCGGCCGGTTTTTGCCAGCGCCACCAGCAATGGATGCTCATCACGGCAAGCCGCGCACCAGGAGGCCCAGACGTTGAGCAAGGTGACCTTGCCCAGCAAGTCCTTGCTGCCGACCTGCCGTGTGGGATCCTGCAACTGCGGCAGCACGAATTCCGGCGCCGGCTTGTCTATGAGCGGCGACGGCACTTCGCGTGGATTCAGGTACAAGCCGGCCCATAGCAACGCAACCAGGGCCGCAAAAATCCCGAGCGGGATAAGAGAGCGCGCACGCATGCGGCTACCCCTGCGCCGTTGCCGCTGCGTCGGGCATCGTTACCTTGCGCGTGGCCAGACGATAGCGTCTGTCGGTCACGGCGAGGAATCCGCCCAGCATCATGATCAGCGGGCCCATCCATATCCACTGCACGAAAGGCTTGTAATACACGCGCAGGCTCCACGCGTCGCCGCCCACCGGCTCGCCCAACGCCACATAGAGATGGCGGAACATCCCGGCATCTATGTCGGCTTCCGTGGTGGGATTCTTCTGCACCAGGTAGACCCGCTTCTGCGGGTGCATGGTAAGCAATTCCTTGCCCCCCTTGCTCACCCGCACCGTGCCCTCCTTGGCCTGATAATTGGGCCCGGCGACATCCTGCACGCCCTCAAACCTGAACGAGTAACCCGCCATCTCTATACTCTCACCCCGTTCCATGCGCTGCTCTTTCTCCTGGCTATAGCCGCCGGAGATGCATACGCCAAGCGCGAATACTGCCACGCCGAGGTGCGCGAAAAACATGCCGTAGTAGCCGCGCGGGATATTGACCAGACCTTGCGCCAGGCCACGCAGGCCATTGCGCCCGGCCACATCCCACAGGTTTCTAAGGCTGGACAGAATGATCCACAGCGCCATGAAGAACCCGAGGCTGATCATGACCGACCATGTGCCCAGCAACACCGGCAACAGCAGCGCCGTGACCACGCTGATCAACAGTGCCCAGCGCAGACGCACCCACAGGTCAGGCACGCTCGCCTGTTTCCATCGCGCCGCCGGGCCGATGCCCATGAGGAAGATCAGCGGTGTCATCAGCGGTATAAACACGGCGTTGAAATACGGCGGGCCGACGGATATCTTGCCCAGTCCCAGCGCATCCACAATCAACGGATACAGGGTGCCGAGCAACACGCTGCCCGCCGCCACCATCAGCAGCACGTTGTTACCCAGCAGCATGGATTCGCGCGACACCAGGTGGAAGTCGCCGCCCAAACCTACGCGTGGCGCGCGCCAGGCATAGAGCACGAGCGACACACCCACCACCAGCCCCAGAAAAATCAGGATGAACAAGCCGCGCTCCGGATCGGTAGCAAAGGCGTGCACCGAGGTCAGCACCCCCGAGCGCACCAGGAAGGTACCCAACAGCGAAAGCGAGAACGCCATAATCGCCAGCAACACGGTCCAACTCTTGAATCCACCCCGTTTTTCAGTAACCGCCAGCGAGTGGATGAGCGCAGTGCCCACCAGCCAGGGCATGAACGAAGCGTTCTCTACCGGATCCCAAAACCACCAGCCGCCCCAACCCAATTCGTAATAGGCCCACCAACTGCCGAGCATGATGCCGAAGGTCAGAAATATCCACGCCACCGTGGTCCACGGCCGCGACCAGCGCGCCCAGGCGGCATCAAGCCTTCCGCCCAGCAAGGCTGCGATGGCAAAGCTGAAGGCGACTGAGAATCCGACATAGCCCATGTACAGCATGGGCGGGTGAACGATCAGGCCAAGGTCTTGCAGCAGCGGATTGAGTTCGCATCCTTCAGCGGCGGCGGGCAACAGGCGCTGAAACGGATTCGAGGTCAGCAACATGAACAGCAAAAAGCCGATGCTGATAAACCCCATCACGCCCAGCACCCGCGCCACAAAATCCTGCGGCAGGGTGCGGCTGAAAAATGACACGGCCACCATCCAGACGCTGAGGATGAGCACCCATAACAACAGCGAGCCCTCATGCGCGCCCCACACTGCGGTAACGCGGTAATACCAGGGCATGGCCGAGTTGGAGTTGCTGGCCACGTACAGTACCGAGAAATCGTTGGCGATAAAGGCATACGTGAGGGCCATGAACGCAATCAGCAGAAACACACACTGGGCCCGCGCTGCGGGACGCGCCACCGCCATCCAGGATGGAATACCGCGCGCCGCGCCGACGAGCGGCAGTATGGTTTGCACCAGCGCGACGCCCAGCGCAATGATCAGCGCAAAATGGCCAATTTCAGGTATCATTTGTTCACACCTCCCTGCATCATTAGAGTGCCCGTGAACTGCGGCATCTTGCCCCCCGTTTCGCTGGCTTGCTTGAGCGCTTCGGCCACTTCCGGCGGCATGTAATTCTCGTCATGCTTGGCGAGCACTTCTTCCGCCATGAACTCTCCGCCCGCATTGAGCCTGCCTTGCGCCACCACACCCTGGCCCTCGCGGAACAAATCCGGCAGTATCCCTTTATAGGTGACGGGCACAGTTGTCACGTTGTCCGTGACCTTAAAGTGCACGGTGAGGCCGTCGTCCTCGCGCTTTACGCTGCCCTGCTCCACCAGGCCGCCGAGACGCACGTTACGTTCATGCACCTTTTCCACGCCGGCGAGCTGACTGGGGCCATAGAAAAACACCAGGTTGCCGCGAAAGGCATTGAGCGTGAGCGCAGCGGCCACGCCGACTGCCAGCAGGATCAGCAGTACTAACATCAAACGGCGGCGGCGAGGCATCATGCGCGGCTCCTGTTGCGTTGCGCAGTGCGCAGCAACCCGCGCAGCACCTCCCTCTCATAACCCAGCGCCAGCACCACATTCAGCGTCAGCACGACGAACGTGATGCCGTACGAACCCCACACGTAAAGGGCATAGCCGCCCATATGAAAAAATTCAGCGCTGTTCATGGTTGCTCCTTGCAACATCAGAGGCCGGTTTGCCCGTCATATCCTGCACCAATTCCTGCACCCACGCGCTGTTGCGCTCACGCTCCAGCACCTCCGCGCGCGTACGTATCAGCAGTATCACTACGTAGAGCAACTTGAAACCTATCGCCATGAGGAACAGCGGCCACAGCATGCTGGGATGGATGGCGGACGTGCCCATGCCGAGGCTCTGCGGTTGATGCAGGGTGTTCCACCACTGCACCGAGTAATAGATGATAGGCACGTTGATCGCGCCCACGATGGCCAGCACGGCCGAGGCGCGCGCCGCAGTGCGCCGGTCTTCAAAGGCGGATTGCAGCGCGATGTAGCCGAGATACAGAAACAGCAGAATCAGCTCCGAGGTGAGCCGTGCATCCCATTCCCACCACGTGCCCCACATCGGCTTGCCCCACAGCGAGCCGGTGACCAGGGTAATGAAGGTGAATGATGCGCCGATCGGCGCGGAAACGGCGGCGACGATGTCGGCGATCTTGATGTTCCAGATGAGACCAATCGCGGCGGCCGCCGCCATCAACAGATAAATGAACATGGAGTTCCACGCGCTCGGCACGTGGATGTACATGATGCGCACACTGTCGCGTTGCTGATAATCGGCCGGCGAGGCAAACAGGCCGAGATACAATCCGGCCAGAATCAGCAGCGCGGTCACACCGCCTACCCAGGGCAGTATCCTGCCTGACACGTTGTAAAAATATTTCGGCGAACCGAATCTATGCAGCCAAACCCACATTTAACTACTCCACACTGATCCGTAACGCCGCGCCCGCCGCCCACGGCGCCAGACTCAAGGACAACAGCAGCAGCGCGCCGAGCATCGAAAGGTGCGCGCCCGCCGCGAGACCGCTCGCCGCGGCGTCCACCGCGCCCGCGCCCATGATGAGCACCGGGATGTACAACGGCAACACCAGCAGCGACAACAACACACCGCCGCGCCGCAGGCCCACGGTGAGCGCCACGCCGATCGCGCCGATCAAACTCAACACCGGCGTGCCGAGTGCGAGCGAGGCCAGCAGCACCACGATCGCATCCGGCGACAGGTGCAGCCACAACGCCAGCAGCGGCGCCAACAACAGCAGCGGCAAACCGGACAGCAGCCAATGCGTCAGCACCTTGGCGATGATGGTGATGAACACCGGCTGCGGCGCGAGCAGCAATTGCTCCAGCGAACCGTCTTCGAAATCAGAGTGAAACATCGCTTCCAGCGAGAGCATGGCGGCCAGCAGCGCGGCCACCCACAACACGCCGGGCGCGAGCTTCTGCAACAGATTCGGCTCCGGCCCCAGGCCGAGCGGAAACAACGTAACCACGATGACGAAGAATACCAGCGGATTCAATATCTGCGCGCGCCTGCGCATCGCAAGCAGCAGATCACGGCGAATCAGCACGCCTAATGCTGCCAACAATCCCGGCGCTTCATTCATCAAAGGCACCACTAAAAATGTGTCTTTTGCTCCAATACTGCGTTGCAGCTTGTCTCCGCTGCTCACATACTGGCGTGTATGCTGCGCTGCTCGACGGCGCTGCGCCTTGTCTTGAATCAAAATCCAT
>JAURVQ010000029.1 GCA_030655395.1 Gammaproteobacteria bacterium
TCGGGAAGATTAATCTCCAGATTGGTGTCCAGCAGGATGACCGGCACCCGCCCGCCCATGTGGCCCTCCAGGATATAGAGCCAGCCGAATACCCATACATTGCGCCCTTCGATCTGCACCGCCACCGCCGCGGTGAGCGGCGTCGCCCAGCGGCTCGGATCCCAGTCATCGGGATGCTCGATCTGCCGGCCCTGGGGATCGATTTCCTGGCGGAAATAACCCGCGCGGCTCACCAGCGTCACCGCGACCAGCGGCAGTTCCAGGTCCGCACTGGAGCGCACGGTGTCGCCCGCCAATACGCCTAATCCCCCGCTGTAGGTCGGGATTTCATTGCGCAACGCGATCTCCATGGAAAAGTAGGCGATGCGGGGTCCGTGAATGAATTGATTGAGCATGATTTGATTTTACGCGCGATGATACGCACAGTTTACGCGCAAAGGGTTTATGTAGCGATATTTTGATATGGATCAACTCCCCCATTCTTTCCATCACTTAAAATGAGCTTGGCCTAAAATGATCTTGCCTGTGCGCAACTCCCGGCAACACAATGCACATGGCGCACGCGTGCCAGTGAGGTGAAGAATATGAATAGAACCGCGCATACGACGCCACCCGCATTGGACACAACCGCCTTGGAGCGCTACCGGCGCGCGGTGAACTATCTCACGGCGGCGCAGATTTATCTCATGGATAATCCGCTGCTGGAGCAGCCGCTGAAATCCGAACACATCAAACCGCGCCTGCTCGGACATTGGGGCACCGCGCCGGGCATCAACTTGATTTACGCGCACCTCAACCGGCTCATCTTGAACACCGGCGCGGATATTCTGCTCATCACCGGCCCCGGCCACGGCGCGGCGGCGAATCTCGCCAACATGTATCTGGAAGGTACGCTTACCGAATATTTTCCCAGGCTCACGCAGGACAAGGCCGGGCTCAAGGAGTTTTTCAAGGCGTTCTCCTGGCCCGACGCCTTTCCCAGCCACTTGAGTCCGGTCTATCCCGGCGTGATTCACGAAGGCGGTGAATTGGGTTACGCGCTCGCCACCGCCTTCGGCGCCGCCCTGGACAATCCGGATTTGATCGTCGCCTGCATCGTCGGCGACGGCGAAGCGGAGACCGGGCCCACCGCGGGCGCCTGGCACAGCAACAAATTCTTGAATCCCGCCACCGACGGCGCGGTGCTGCCGATCCTGCATTTGAACGGCTTCAAAATCGCCAATCCTACCCTCTTCGGCACCATGACGGAGGAGGAGTTGCGCGCGCTGTTCACCGGCTATGGTTATGCGGTGCGGATCGTGGACTTGAGCGATGACATTGACGCCGATATGAGCGCGGCGATGAGTTGGGCGCATGAGGAAATCCGCGCGCTTCAACGGCGCGCGCGTTCCGGCGAGATCATAGAGCGCCCGCGCTGGCCGCTGCTCATCCTGCGCACGCCCAAGGGTTGGACTGGGCCGAAAGAAGTGGACGGCAAGAAGATCGAGGGCTCGTTTCTATCACATCAAGTGCCCGCGAAAGACGCCAAGGCCAATCCCGCGCATCTCAAAATCGTCGAACAATGGCTGCGCTCTTACCGTCCGCAAGAGTTGTTTGATAAAAACGGCTGTCCCGCCGAGGACATCCGCGCGCTGTGCCCCAAGGGCGGCAAGCGCATGGCCATGAATCCGCACAGCTTCGGCGGCGCGCGGCGCAAGCCGCTCGCGCTGCCGCCGCTGGAATCCTATGCGGTGGAAATTGCCGCGCGCGGACGTAACCTGGTGAGCGGTGTGGAACAGTTCGCCAGGTATCTGCGCGATGTAATAAAGCTCAATCAGGCCGAGCGCAATTTCCGCATCGTGTGTCCGGATGAGCTGGAATCGAACAAGCTGGGCGCGGTGCTGGAAGTGACGCAGCGCCAATATGTCTGGCCGCTGCCGGAAAACACGGAACATACCGCGCGCGACGGGCGCGTGCTGGAAGTGCTGTCGGAACACAACTGCCAGGGCTGGCTGCAAGGTTATCTGCTCACCGGGAGACACGGTCTGTTTCCGTGCTATGAGGCGTTTCTGCCCATCGTGGACGGCATGATGAATCAATACGCCAAGTTTTTGAAATCCTCCATTGAGACCTCGTGGCGCGCGCCGATTTCGTCGTTGAATTATCTGCTCACCTCAGAGGCCTGGCGCCAGGAACACAACGGCTACTCGCATCAAGGCCCCGGTTTCGTGAACAACCTGCTCACCAAAAAGGGCCATACCTACCGCATCTATTTTCCGCCGGATGCGAATTGCTTGCTGCATACCATGGACGAGTGCCTGCGCGTCACCAATTTCATCAATCTGATTATCGCCGGCAAGCAGCCCATGCCGCAGTGGTTGTCGCTCGACGAGGCGCGCGAGCACTGCCGCGTGGGCGCGTCCGTGTGGCGCTGGGCGAGCAGCCACGACGGCGAGGACCCGCAGTTGGTGCTCGCCTGCTGCGGCGACAATCTCACGCTGGAAACCCTGGCCGCGGCGGATGCGCTACGCCGCGAGGCGCCGGAGTGGCGCGTGCGCGTGGTGAACGTCACCGACTTGCTGGTGCTCGGCATTCCGCAAAAATATCCGCACGGACTCGAAGAAGAACGCTTTCAGCGAATATTCCCTCTCGATTGTCCGGTGATTTTCAATTTCCACGGTTACACCGCCGCGATCAAGCAACTGTGCTGGGAGCGGCCCAACAGCGAGCGCTTCGACATCAACGGTTACCGCGAGGAAGGCACCACCACCACGCCGTTCGACATGCACATCCGCAACCGCACCAGCCGCTACCACGTGGTGATCCAGGCGGCACAAAAGATGGCCGCCTGCCATCCCCATTTTTCAATGCAGGCCGAAGCATTGATCGTGGAATATGAACGCAAGCTCGCCGACCATCGCGCATTCATCCGGCGCGAGGGCCTCGACCCGCCGGAGATCAATGACTGGCGCTGGCAGGGGCAATAGCGGATTGTCCGTGCGCAGCATTGGTTTCTGAAGGGGACATGGTCATTGTTGCGCCGGGTTTCCCACGTAGCGGTCGAGAAAGTCGCCCAGCTCCCGGGCCCAAGTTTCCCGGCTGAACAGGAAGCTGTCGTTGTGGCCGCCGCGCATCTCCAAAAAGGCCTTGGGCTCGCGCGCCGCCTCGAACAGCGCCCGGCCGTGGCGGTAGGGAATGATGTCGTCCTCGCGGCTGTGGGCGATGAGTACCGGGGCTTCCACGTTCTTGAGGTGAGCGCGGGTGTTGTAGTCGAAGCGCGACAGCAGCCGTACCGGCAGGAACGGATAGACTTCGGCCCCCATGTCCGGCACCGAGGTGAAGACGGAGGCAAGCACCAGCGCTCCGGGCTGTTGGCGTGACGCGAGCCACGCCGCCACCGCGCCGCCGAGAGATTCGCCCAGCAGCGCGATGCGCCGGGGCTCGATTTTCCGGGTCACGGTAAGGTAACGCCACGCCGCCTCGGCGTCGCGGTAGGTTCCCTGCTCGCTCGGGCTTCCGCTGCTCTTGCCGTAGCCCCGGTAGTCGAAGATGAAGCTGGAATAGCCCAGCCGGTGGAGCATGGGCAGGTATTCCAGGCGGTGGGAGATGTTACCGGCATTGCCGTGGAACAGCAGCACGGTTCCCCGCGACTGCGGCGCCGGGACGAACCAGGCGTGCAGGCTTTCCCCGTCGCCGGTGTCGAGCCGCACCTCTTCATACTCGAGGCCCGCGTCCTGCGGCGTCGCGGAGAACTCGCGGCCTATGTCGGGGAAATAGACCAGCCGCGACTGAAACAGGAACACGCCGATGAGCAGCACCGCATAGACGGCTGCCAGGATTCCTAAAATGTTCCATACCATGCGCACGGTGGCCTCGACGAGTTCGCGAATATAATAATAGCTGCTTTACACCTTGGCAGGCTTAAGCGATGAAAGCGGTCTCTCCCTCATTCTTTGCCTTGATCGCCTTCATCGGCGGGCTGGCGATTTTGAGTCCCCCCCTGTCCAAGACCCCGGTGCTACCCTTGTTCGCGCAGGCGCTGGGCGCAACGCCAGCGGAGAGCGGTATCAAGCCAATTTAATTGGGTATCCGGAATCCAGTGCGGGAAGCGTGTGCGCCAAGCTTGCTCGATGGCTGGCTGATCAGTGTTGAAGCAAGTGGAATGGCCTTGGGCGCATAGCCGGTTTCGACCCAAACCAGCCAGTCATGGTTGGCTCATCGAATGTCCGGTCAACAGTGAAAAGCGGTCAATTACAACCCACTCTCTGGCTATCACTTCGGCCAAGAACGGTATCTCTGCCGTCCGCCGTCAATGCGGGCATTCCAAGAGATCAAGGCTGTCCTCCTAAATGACCGCTAGCACAGCCAGCATCGTCTGCTCGTATTGCGCAATGAGCTTCTTTAGGATGCGGTGTTTATTTATCGTCCAGCTCGGAGCATTGAAAGTTTGCTGAGCCGCCAGATTCGCATTGATATCCGCGTGTGCGAAATCGCATCGGACTTTCCAAAGAATCATAAGCAGCCCCTTCAGTTGGTCCAAACAGACCGGGAAATCACGATCCAACTGCTCCTCGACTCTTCGAGAGAACACTTCGCCGACTAATCGAGAAAGCATTGGTCGCCAGTGATCAGAGTAGGTGAAGCCTGACGTTCGGGATATGACATTCGTCTTCACCCATTCAGGGTCATTCAGACGGCCTGTATCAACAAGAAGTGCAAGGCGGTCAAACTCTCCTTCAATCCATCCACACAGCTCAAGGGTTGCCAACTTCGACAGGAGTTTCGGTCGATCCCCGCCTTGGCTCGGTTCGTTGTACCAAGCATCGAGCTGTTTCAGCGTGCCGTCTACCACTTCGATTTAGGATGTGAATGCTTCGATGGCGGCGTTTAATCGCCGCTTGACGTTGTCGGCGCTTGAGACAGCATAACGAGCACTTTCCGTAAACGAGGGGCGAGCACGCATATTTGCGTACTGGAGCCCTAGGTCTTCCGTCGTCTTGGCAATAAGTTCGTTGCGATGTACATCGAGCGCTACGAGCAGTGCCTCAACAAATAGCAACGGGAGTTTTCGCTGCTTCTCAGCAGCAAGCACGTTGTGGGCTCGCGCTGCCACTAGCGACAGTCGCTTATCGAGGTCCTCTATCGATTTATCAGTCTGAACGGTTCGCTGATACATGTATTCATTGAGGAATCGAGCAAGATTCCCGTCGTATTTATCTCGATTTTCGGAAAATGCCAATATTCTGAGTAGAACCTCAACTGATCGGAAGCGTTCCATAGAGCCCCAGATACGCCTCTTCACTGCCTTCCAATCACTGTTCTTCCTGTCGAACTCTTTCAACTTGTCATTGAACAGGCCCGTATAGATGCAGTTGCGAATCTCTTGGTTGGTCAGCCGCACGCCTCCGGAGTTCAGCCTGTGGAAGATAGTGAATAGGTAAAGCATGTGGCTTTTCTGCGTGTAGTCGCAGCGAATGACTGTCACCGGGATTGAGACATCCTCGACCAAGGCAAACAGCCGCTTCTGTTCCTCGGTGCCGTTTCGCAGATCGGTGTTTTTCGCATTTCTAAGTTGCGGGTGGATATCCGTGAGATCACTCAGACGCCACTCAGTCATGGAGAGGAATCGGACGATTGAACTCATCCGTTGAAGCCCGTCGATCACCTTCCAGCGTTGGGTCTTATAGTCCAAGCTGAAGCACATGCTGGGGATTGGCAGCTGTTTGACCAGGGAGTCGATGAACCTAGATTGGTCGTCTTGCTTCCATACGACCTCACGCTGAAAATCTGGCTGAAGCTCAAGCTTGCCGTTCGCGTGCATCCGAAACAGATCAGCGCACGATCGGAGTTCGTTATATGCGACGATGTCGGCAGGTGGAATTGGTTGCTCGGCATCCGCTTGCCCGAACGTCGCTTCTTCCTCTGTAAGAGATTCCTTTTGGCTCATAGGATCCTTTCGTTCATTGCTTGCACCACAACCATTCATGGCGTCGACGAACACGTCATCACAAGTTTGATATTGTATTGCACTATATGGGGTCAAGTCTCGCAATAAGGGTCATGCTCCACTAGACGCGCGCTGAAGGTGGCGTCCCTCACGCCGGCTCGTAATGATCCAGCAATGCCGCGAGGCGTGCGGAATCTTTAACTGTCACGTCGCGGTGGTTGACCTGCAATATCCCCTCGGCCTGGAAGCGGGCAAAGGTACGGCTCACCGTTTCCAGCGTGAGGCCGAGATAATTGCCGATCTCCTCACGCGTCATGCGCAGATGAAAGTGATCGGACGAAAATCCGCGCAGCGCGAAGCGTTGCGACAAATTCAGCAGAAACGCCGCCAGACGCTGCTCGGCTTTCATCTTGCCGAGCAGCAGCATGTGCTGCTGGTCCTGGGTGATCTCGCGGCTCATGAGTTTATGGAATTGATGCGCGAGCGTGGGCAGCGAGCCGGCCAGCTCTTCCAGTTCGGAGAAGGGAATCTCGCAGACCATGCTGTCTTCCAGAGCGACGGCATTGTAGTGATGCCGGTCGGAGCTGATGGCATCCATGCCCAATATGTCGCCCGTCATGTAAAAGCCAGTGATCTTCTCCTGCCCTTCATCGCCCAGACTGAAGGTCTTGAAAAATCCGCTTTTGATGGCAAACAGTGACCTGAATATCCCACCGCTACGGTACAAGTAGTCCCCGCGTTCAGTTTTGTGGCGCACATTGATGATCTGGTCGAGCCGTTCGGTGTCACCGGCGCTGAGCCCCATGGGCAAACACAGTTCGTGGAGTGCGCAGCTCGCGCAACTGGACTTGAGATTGGCTAAAGTAACCTTGATGGGAATGCTTTGGAGCAGCATGATGTACCTTCAGGGTTGCTATACATAGCGACATAAATCTACTGCGCGTCTTTGATGCGGGTGCGTGCGGTGCCCGGAATCCTCATGTACTCAAATGTACACTCCGGTTCCTGCGCTCCACCGCCTCCGCCTGAACGCCGCTCGCTACGATTTATATCGCTGTGTATATTTAGACTCGAGTATCGATCTTACGCCCCGATTTACCGGAACGCAAAGCAGGGCCTTATGAAATACGGTGTTGCGGCACTCAGGGCTACTCCCTGCGCCAGGTAGTCCCGGCAGAGCCGTCTTCCAGAATAATATTGTTCACTTGCAACAGGGCACGGATGCGGTCGGACTCTGCCCAGTTTTTGTTTTTGCGTGCGCTGTTGCGCTCCTCGATGAGGCGTTCTACATCTTCCTTGCCAAGCGCGGCGTGTTCACGCGAACCGGTCTGTAAATAACTTTCCGCATCGCCCTGCGCCAGACCGAGCACGGTGCCCAAACGGCGTAGCGTACCTGCCAGCCGCGCGGCTTCCGCCACATCATGCAGACGTATCTTGTTGATGTCGCGCGCAAGGTCAAACAACACCGCAAGCGCTACCGGCGTATTGAAATCATCGTCCATTGCGGCGTGGAAACGCGCCGCATACTCATCGCTGCCGTCGGCATTTACCATGGGCAGGCCGCGCAGCGCGGTATAAAGGCGCGTGAGCGCGGCGCGTGCGTTGTCGAGGTTTTCATGCGAGTAGTTGAGCGGCCCTCGGTAATGGCTGGACAGGATAAAATAGCGTATCTCTTCCGGAGTGTATTGTTTCAACACCTCGCGCACGGTAAAGAAGTTGCCGAGCGATTTGGACATCTTTTCGTCGTCCACGCGCACGAATCCGTTGTGCATCCACACATTGACGAATTTGTGGCCGCTTGCGCCTTCCGACTGGGCGATCTCATTTTCATGATGCGGAAACATCAGATCCAGACCGCCGCCGTGGATGTCGAAGTGATCGCCGAGGCAATGCATGGACATGGCCGAACACTCGATGTGCCAGCCGGGGCGGCCCAAGCCCCAGGGCGACTCCCAGCTCGGCTCATCCGGCTTGGCCGCCTTCCACAGCACAAAATCAAGCGGATCATGCTTGGCCTCGTCGATCTCCACACGCGCGCCCGCACGCAGGTCTTCCAGATGCTTGCCGGAAAGCTGGCCGTAACCCTTGAAGCGGCTTACGGCGTAATACACATCGCCGTTGTGCGCGGCGTAGGCATAACCTTTTTTCACCAACGCTTCAATCAGCGCAATGATGCCGCCGATATGCTGCGTCGCACGCGGCTCGGCATCCGGGCGTGCCACGCCCAATTTGTCCGCATCCTCGTTCATCGCCTCAATGAAACGCGCGGTAAGCGCCCCGATTTCTTCGCCGTTTTCCTGCGCGCGGCGGATAATCTTGTCGTCGATGTCGGTGATGTTGCGCACATAGGTCACCTCGTAACCCAGGCTGCGCAGGTGGCGCACCACCGTGTCGAACACCACGAGCACGCGCGCATGGCCGAGATGGCAATAGTCGTACACCGTCATCCCGCAGACATAGAGGCGCACCTTGCCGGGCGTGATGGGGACAAACGGCTCTTTGATTCTGGTGAGGCTGTTATGAATATGTAGCATAAAACGCAGTCACATGCCTTCGCATCGAGGCCATAATGCTTGATTAAAAACTTCAACGCAAAGCCGCCAAGACGCAAAGATTTTTATTAACATAATTTTGGTGTTCTCTGCGTCTTGGCGGCTTTGCGTTGAGTATTTGTAGAGCTCAGGCATTCCCACCCTACCTTTTAATAATTAGTGCCGCTTCAAGACGGTTACGGGCGCGCTCCGCGCCCATCAGCGGCAGCAGACGCACCATCTCCGGCCCGTCGAGTTCGCCGGTGAGTGCCGCGCGCAACGGCTGGTAGAGCGCCTTTCCGTTCGCGCCCGTGGCGGTCTTCAACATCTGCGCGAGCGCCTTGAAATCCTGCGGATGCTGCTCCAGCGCGTGCTGCGCATGTTCAAAAAACGGTCTCCCGGTCTGCTCGATCACGCCGCGCGCGGTGAGGCTCAATTCCAGCGGATCGTGGTAAATAATGCGCGCCCACAACAAGGCGTGCGGCGGCAACCCGATGTTGGGGCGTACCGCGTCGATGAAGTCCTGCTGCTGCGGCTCCGGCACCAGCGCGTGCACCTCTTCGCCCATCCAGCGCCAGAGCGCATCCGCGCTCGCATGCGCAATCGCCTCCTGCTGCCAGTGCTGCAACTGCACGGGGTCGAAGCGTACCGGCGAACGCCCCAGTTTATCGGTGTGGAATCCCGCCGCCAGCGCATCGAGATCAAGCAAGGCGTCGATGTCATAGTGATGCCCGAGACGCGCGAGATAGTTGGCCACCGCCACTGCGAAATAACCCGAATCACGCAGCTCGCGTACGCTGCGGCTGCCGTGACGCTTGGACAACGGCGCGCCGTCGGCGCCAACGATCAGCGACAAATGGCCGTAGTGTGGCACTGCGAGCCGCAGCGCATGCAGCAGCAGGATTTGCCGCGGTGTGTTGGTGAGGTGGTCTTCGCCGCGCAGCACGTGCGTGACTCCCATCAGGGCGTCATCGAGGGCGTTGCTGAAAAAAAACGCCGCCGTACCGTCGGCGCGGCGGATGATGAAGTCGCCGATGTCATTGCTCGCAAAGCTCTGCGGGCCGCGCACCAGATCGTCGAACTCCACCTGCTTGCCGCGCGGCACACGGAAGCGCAGCGTGGGCAGTTCGCCTTGAGCGAGCTTCGATCTGATCTGCTCCTGCGTGAGCGCAGCACACGTACCCGCATAACGCGGCGGCTGACCGGCATTGATCTGCGCCTTGCGCGAGAGCGCAAGCTCCTGCGTGCTGCAAAAACAGGGATAGATCAGTCCGTCCGTTTCAAGGCGTTCGAAATACTCTTGATAGATCGCCGTGCGTTCGGATTGCACATAAGGCGCGTGCGCACCACCCACGCGCGGACCCTCCTGCCAGTCGAGGCCGAGCCAGCGCAGATCATCTTCAATGGCCGCGGCGTAGCGCGTTTCGCAGCGCTCACGGTCGGTATCTTCGATGCGCAGCAGAAACACGCCGCGCGCATGCCGTGCCAGCAGCACGCAAAACAGCGCGATGCGCGCATTTCCCATGTGCAGGAAGCCACTCGGACTGGGGGCAAAACGGGTTTTGACGCGAGTTGTCATTTTGATTAGACATACTAACAAAAATGAAGGGCCTTTCCATCGGGCCGGGAACGGATTATTATCGGGCCATGTCCTGCCCGGATCAGACCCGGGGCCAGATCAAGGAGACCCTGCCATGAAATGCTCATTCACTGCACTGGCCCTCGCCGCATTCCTTGCCTCATCCGCGACCTATGCCCAAGCCGATGAGGGTACCCATCCGCTTGTGCGCATCCAGACCAACCAAGGCGACATCCTGATCGAACTCGACCGCGCCAGTGCGCCCAAGACCGTCGATAACTTTTTAACCTATGTGCGCGAAGGCGCGTATGACGGCACCCTCTTCCATCGCGTGGTCGGAGACTTCATGATCCAGGGCGGCTGTTTCACGCCAGACTTTGAGCCCCGCCCCGCACACGATCCGGTGCCGAGCGAGGCGACCAACGGTCTGCTGAACAAGCGCGGCACTATCGCCATGGCGCGCAGCCAGGACCCCAACTCCGCTACCAATCAGTTTTTCATCAACCTCAACGACAATCTGCACCTTAATCATCATGCGCCCGCACCGGGCTACTGGGGCTATACCGTATTCGGCAAGGTAGTGCAGGGCATGGACGTCGTCGAACGCATCGGCCAGTCCAACACGGGCGCGGGCGGCCCCTTCCCGCAGGATGTGCCGCAATCACCCATCGTAATCAGCCAGGCGGCCCTTGCACCGGCGGCGCTGATGACGGCACAGGCCGACACCGGAGACACCAAACCCGCAGCGGTAAAACACAAACGCACGGCAGGTGCAAAAGCAGTAAAGAAAAAGTAGCCGCTATCGGCTGCACCTATCCTGTAAGCTAGCTCCTTGAAATGCACCCAGGCGTGCGTCAGCGCCGCGTAAAACCCTCATGATGTTATTCATATCCGACCTCCACCTGTGCGAGCAACGCCCGGCGCCTGCCCAGCGCTTCATCCGCTTTCTGGAACAGGAGGCGCGCGGCGCCGATGTGCTTTACATCCTCGGTGATCTGTTCGAGGTCTGGCTGGGCGATGACGATACGAGTGATTTTCACCGCACAATCACCCACGCCCTGCACGCCTGCGCGCAAGGCGGCACGCAGGTGTTCGTGATGCACGGCAACCGCGACTTTCTGATTGGCGCGGAGTTCGAGCAACAAAGCGGCTGCCGCCTGCTGCCCGACCCCAGCGTGATTGATGTGGACGGCATGCCCGCCCTTATCATGCACGGCGACACCTTGTGCACCGACGACATCGAATATCAGGAGTTCCGCGTCACCGTGCGTGATGCGGAATGGCAGCGGCAGTTTCTGGCCAAGCCGTTGCAGCAACGGCGCGAGATTGCGCGCCACCTGCGCGACGAATCGCAAATCAGGACACGCGTAAAATCCGAACAGATCATGGACGTGAATCAACAAACGGTCGAACGCGTCATGCGCGAGCATCACATCAGCCTGCTCATACACGGACATACCCACCGCCCCGCGCTGCACGATTTTATGCTGGACGGAAAACCCGCACGCCGCATCGTACTCGGCGACTGGTACGAACAGGGCAGCGTGCTCACGCACGAGGCGCGCGGCTTTACACTAAACCCATTGCCGTTCCGCCCATGAGTAACGCGAAGGAAGCTGTCGAGGAATTGCACACCCCGCGCGATTTCATCCGCTGGGGCGCGAGCCGCTTCAATGAGGCCGGCCTCCACTTCGGCCACGGCACGGACAACGCCGTGGATGAAGCCGCAAGCCTGGTGCTGCACGCGCTGCACCTGCCGCACGATGTCGCACCCGATATCCTGCACGGCGCACTCACGCAGCGTGAAAAGAAAACCGTCGTGGATTTGCTCATGCGGCGCATCACCGAGCGCGTGCCTGCGCCCTACCTCATCCACGAGGCCTGGTTCGCGGGTCTGGGTTTTTACGTCGATGAACGCGTGCTCGTCCCCCGCTCACCCATCGCCGAACTCATCGAGCAGCATTTTGCGCCCTGGATCGACGAGTCAGCGGTGCACCATATCCTCGATCTCTGCACCGGCAGCGGCTGCATCGCCATTGCCTGCGCGTATGCCTTTCCGCACGCCGTCGTCGACGCCACTGACATCTCCCCTGCCGCGCTGGAGGTCACCGCAATCAACATCGCGCGCCACTGCGTCGAGGATCGTGTGCATGCCGTTCTCTCCGACGTATTCAGCGCGCCCGGAAATAAAACATACGACATCATCGTCAGCAATCCGCCGTACGTGGACGCCGCCGACATGGCGGCACTGCCCGCGGAATTCCATCACGAGCCGTCACTCGGCCTCAAGGCTGGCGCAGACGGGCTCGAGATCGTGCGGCGCATCCTGCGTGAAGCGCACCGCCACCTCAACCCCGGCGGCATTCTGGTGGTCGAGGTGGGCAACAGCGAGCAGGCGTTGATGGAATGTTTCCCCGATGTGCCATTTGTGTGGCCCGAATTCGAACGCGGCGGCGGCGGGGTGTTCCTGCTCACACAGGAGCAGGTAGCGGAGTACCACAAGAAATTCAGCGCAAGTTAAGTACCGCGCCCAGGCGCGGTGCGTTTCTGCAGCTTGCGTTGCAGCGTGCGCCGGTACATGCCGAGCGTGCGCGCCGCGGCGGAAATATTGCCATCGCAGTCGGCGAGCACCTTTTGCAGATGCTCCCACTCAAGGCGCTCCACTGACATCGGTTTCGCTGCAATCGCGGCGTCTCCGGCACCGGGGCGGTGCTCAAATGCCGCGACAATTTCGTCTGCGTCCGCGGGCTTGGCGAGATAATGTGTCGCGCCCAGCTTCACCGCCTCCACGGCAGTCGCGATGCTCGCATAGCCGGTGAGCACCACGATGCGCGCGTCAGGCGCACGTTGCTTGAGATACGCCACCAGCGCCAACCCCGACGGCCCCGGCATCTTGAGATCGATCACGGCATAATCGGGCAGAATTTGCGCGATCACGTGTTTCGCCTCATCCACATTGTTCGCCACACTTACCGCGAAGTTACGCTTGCACAACGCCTGCGCGAGCACCATGCAAAATGTGACATCGTCATCCACCAGCAGCAGCTTGCGCGGTGACGTGTTTTCCGCTGCAGATAAAATCATATCGCAGCCGTCGCGCGCAGCCGCGCCAGCGGCAGGGTCACGCACGTGCATACACCGCCGCCGTCCCGGTTCGACAGCGCGAGCGCGCCGCCAAAGCGGCGCAGCACGGCCTTGACCAGAAACAGTCCGAGCCCCTGTCCGCCTTCCTTGGTAGTGAAAAACAGGTTCCCCGCATTGGCCGCCACGCTCGGAGTCAACCCCGCGCCGCGGTCGGAAACCTCGATCTTCAACTGCCCGGCATCGCAGCTCGCCTCCACCTCGACACTGTGCGCCGAGGCGTCGGCGGCGTTATTCAAGACATTGGTGATGACCTGGCCCAGCGCCTGTTCCGCCACAATCTGCGGCGCGGGCGACGGCCCCTTCCAGTGATAGCTCACCTGCACCGACGGGCGCATGCTGCGCCACTGCACGAGGAGATCTTCAAGATAGCTGTCGAGCGCGACACTGTAACCGCGCTCCGCGCGCGCCTGCTCCGTGGATGAGAGCATGTTGGAGAGCGTGTCCTTGCAGCGCGTGACCTGATCGCGCAGCAGGTGCAGCCTTTCCGCCAATTCCGGTTGCGCCGCATACTCGTGTTCGAGTTCGTTCAGCACCACCGCCATGGTACCGAGCGGCGTGCCGAGTTCGTGCGCCGCACCGACCGCCAGCGCACCGAGGTCCACCAGACGCTCGTCGCGCAGCGCGTTTTCACGCACCTCCGCAAGCATGCGCTCGCGCTCCCGCAACGTGTTACCCATCTTCACCACAAAATAGGCGACCAGCCCAACCCCCAGCACGAAACCGAACCACATACCCCACGCGCTTGGGTCAAAACGGGCATCGTAGGTGATATGAAAATGCGGCAACGGGATATAAACGAACATCAGCAACGTATAACAGCCCACGATCACCGCGGCGAGCAGCCACGTGTAGACCGCAGCCAGCGTGGCGGCGGCTATCGTTAGCGGCAACAGAAACAACAGCACAAACGGATTGGTGGCGCCCCCGGCCAGATACAGCAACACACTCAGCAACAGCACATCGAGCAGCAATTGCGCGAATACCTCGAACTCTCGCACCGGCCACGCGAACCTGAGCCGCACCCAGGTGAGCAGGTTGAGCGCCAGCAGCACGGCGCCGATCACTCCAAACGGCAGCGGCATACCCAGGCCGTGGGCGACCACCAGCACCGCCATGGTCTGGCCGACCACGGCGATATTTTTCAACACCAGCACACGCCGCAGATTCACCGGCGGCGACGCTGGAAAAGATACCCGTGGTTTCATAGATGAAGTATACCAGCACACCCACCGACGCCACCCCTGCGACAAATTGTCGCGCGGCATCATGTCACATTCCTGCGCGGTGTCTCACGCTATATCCTGCGTTGCTTTCGGCACACAACGTAAGGACATGAAAATGCGTATACGTCTCTTGATTTTTGCGGTTGCCTGTTACGGTTTCATGGCAACAGCGGGGCAGGCGAGTTGTGGCACCGCCTCTTGCTCGGTCAACACCGACGCCGAAACGCTCGGCGTCGAGCGTGAGAAAAAACTGGCCATTGATTTGCACTATGAATTCATTGGCCAAAACCAGCTGCGCGCCGGCAGCCGTAAGGTGGCCATCGGGGAAATCCGCCGTCACCATGACGAAGTACGCACCATCAACCGCAATTTTATCGCCACTTTAGATTACAGACTTTCGCCCGCCTGGGGCGTCGCGCTGCAAGCGCCGCTGGTTAGCCGAACGCACGACCATAATCACAACCATCACGGCGCGGTGATACCCGAACAATGGAGCTTCACCGAATTGGGTGATACGCGCGTGCTGGGGCGTTATTACTTTGCGGAAGAAAAAAGCACCAGCCTGTCCGCCAGTTTCAACTTCGGCGTTAAACTGCCCTCCGGAAGTACCGATGTGACCAACGCCAAGGGTGACCGCGCCGAGCGCAGCCTGCAACCCGGCAGCGGCAGCACGGATGTGCTGTTCGGCGCTTCTTACCGTCGGCAGTTTGCCGCCAACCCATCAATAAGCTGGTTCGCCAGCGCGCTTTGGCAAAAACCCGTCGCTACGCGCGGCGCTTACGAACCTGGCGCGCGCCTCTCCCTGGATATGGGACTGCGTCATGACGTAACCGAGCGTTTGACCGCGCTGCTGCAATTGAACTCACAATGGCGCAGACGCGACCGCGGGCACGAGGCAGAATCCGAAGACAGCGGTGGCACATTTGTCAACATCAGCCCCGGCGTGCGCTACGCGCTCACGCCCGACCTCGACATCTATGGATTTTTACAGCAGCCGATATACCAACACGTCAACGGCGTACAACTCACCGCTGATTGGTCAGCTCTTGCGGGTATGAGTCAGCGCTTTTAGCTGGTTGTGGAAGGACTTGCGTAGCACTACGCTGCAATTGGCTCCCCGGGATGGACTCGACCGTTTCGCCGGGAGCGAAACGGGACGCGCGTAGCGTGCCCAAAGGGCGAGGGCCATGGATGGCCCGAGTCAACCCCGAAGGCGGTGAGAGTCCGCGCTGAAAGAATCCGCAAGCAATTAATGACTACGGACGCTGTATGACTCCACCCAAGATTGGCTCCCCGGGACGGACTCGAACCGCCGACCCAGTGATTAACAGTCACTTGCTCTACCGACTGAGCTACCGGGGAAGATGAGGGGCTGTAATGGTAAGGGCGCGGGGGGATTAGGTCAAGGAAAAGCGCGCGCCGGCGTTACGCAGACTTTTCTCTACTCCTGACACACAGTTATGCCCTGCTATACTGTGCGCATGGGACAAAAACCTCCAGCGCACACCCCCGAAAAAGAGGCCCTGCTCGTCGCGCTGCGAGGCATCCTGCCCGATCATTCGGTCCTGTGCGAGGGTGAGCAGTTGCGCCCCTATGAGTGCGACGGCCTCACCGCCTGGCGCGCCCTGCCGGGCGTGGTGTGTCTCCCTTCCAACGCCGAACAGGTGCAACAGATACTGCGCCTGTGCGGACAGATGCACTACCCGGTGGTCGCGCGCGGCGCGGGCACGGGCCTGTCGGGCGGCGCGCTGCCGCTTGAGAATGGCGTGCTCCTGTCGCTGGCGAAATTCACGCGCATCCTCGAAATAGACGCGGACAATCGCACCGCGCGCGTGGAATGCGGTGTACGCAACCTCGCCATCTCCGAGGCCGTCGCGCCCCATGGCCTGTATTACGCACCCGACCCCTCTTCGCAAATCGCCTGTACCATCGGCGGCAACGTGGCAGAAAATTCGGGCGGCGTGCATTGCCTGAAATACGGCCTCACCGTGCACAACGTGCTCGGCCTCAAGGCGCTGACCATGGACGGCGAGCTGCTGGAAATCGGCAGCAAGGCGCTGGATACGCCGGGTTATGACCTGCTCGCGCTGCTGCACGGCTCCGAAGGTCTGCTCGGCGTACTGCTCGAAGTCACGGTGAAATTGCTGCCCCAGCCGGAGCGCGCGCAACTCGCGCTGGCGGCGTTTCACGATGTCACCCAGGCCGCGCAGGCCGTCGCCGCCATTATCGGCGCAGGCATCATCCCTGCGGGCCTTGAGATGATGGACAATCTCGCGCTCTGCGCCGCCGAAGATTATGCGCACGCCGGTTATCCACGGGACGCCGCCGCCATCCTGCTGTGCGAACTGGACGGCAGCAACGAAGAAGTCTCGGAACTTATCATGCTGGTGCGCGATCTGCTGCTGGCCAACGGCGCTTACGAAGTGCATACCGCGCGTGACGATGCCGAACGGCTGAAAATGTGGGCCGGGCGCAAGGCAGCGTTCCCCGCCGTGGGCCGTCTCGCGCCCGACTACTATTGCATGGACGGCACCATTCCGCGCCGCCATTTATCCGCAGTGCTCACACGCATCGCCGAACTTTCCAGACACTACGACTTGCCTGTCGCCAACGTGTTTCACGCCGGCGACGGCAATCTGCACCCGCTCATTCTGTATGACGCCAATCAATCGGATGAACGCACGCGCGCGGAGGAATTCGGCGGAGAAATTTTACAGCTGTGCCTCGATGCGGGCGGCACCATCACCGGCGAGCACGGTGTCGGTGTCGAGAAATTGAATCAGATGTGCGCGCAGTTTACCCCTCACGAACTTGTCCAGTTCCATGAGATCAAGCACGCCTTCGACCCCAAGGACCTGCTCAACCCCGGCAAGGCGGTGCCGACGCTGCACCGCTGCGCCGAGCACGGTGCCATGCACGTGCACCACGGCAAGCTCCCGTTCCCGGAACTGGAGCGCTTTTGATGGACGCCGACCGCAGCGTGGAACTGCAAGCCGCCGTGCGCGAAGCCGCCGCGTGCAAAACACCGCTGCATATCATCGCCGGCGACAGCAAGAAATTTTACGGTCGTGCCGCGACAGGCACACCATTCCCGGTGGCGCAACACTGCGGTATCGTGCACTACGAACCGGGCGAGCTCATCATCACCGCGCGCGCCGGGACACCGCTGGCGGAAATCGAAGCTGCGCTGGCCGCGCACGGCCAGATGCTGCCGTTCGAGCCGCCGCACTTCGGCCCGACGGCAACGCTCGGCGGCACCATCGCGTGCGGGCTCTCCGGCCCGCGCCGCCCATACGCCGGAGCGGCGCGCGATTTTGTACTGGGCGTGAAGATCATCAACGGCCAGGGCGAGATATTGAAATTCGGCGGCGAGGTGATGAAAAACGTGGCGGGTTTTGACGTTTCGCGCCTGATGGTGGGCGCACTCGGCACGCTGGGCCTGTTGCTCGAAATTTCGCTCAAGGTGCTGCCGAAACCGCAGCACGAACTCACGCTTGCCTTCACGTGCACGCCGCAAGAGGCGCTGGCTCACATCACAGAATGGAGCGGTCAACCCGTGCCGCTCTCGGGCGCGTGCCACGACGGTGCGCGTCTGGTGGTGCGCCTCTCCGGCAGCAGGAGCGGCGTCATCGCTTTTCAGCGCAAGCTCAGGGGCGAGGTGGTGAATGACGGTGAAAAATTCTGGCAGCAACTGCGCGAACACCAGCACGATTTTTTCAAGGGCGATGCGTTGCTCTGGCGATTCTCCGTGCCGCCCGCTACGCCGCTGCTCAATCTGCCCGGCCAATTGTTTATCGACTGGGGCGGCGCACAGCGCTGGCTGATAAACCCCCTGCCTGCGGACGTGATCCGCGCCAGCGCGGTAAAGCTCGGCGGACACGCGACCCTGTTTCGCGGCGGCGAACGTATCGGACAGGTATTTCACCCGCTCCCGCCCGCCCTGCTCGCGCTGCACAAACGCCTCAAGACCGCATTTGATCCGCACGCTATTTTCAACCCCGGCCGGCTGTACGTGGAATTCTGATCATGCAGACGCAACTCAGTGAAACCCTTCTATCCACGGCGCAGGGCCAGGAGGCCGACGCCATCCTGCGTAGCTGCGTGCACTGCGGATTTTGCAATGCGACCTGCCCGACCTATCAACTGCTGGGCGATGAACTCGACGGCCCGCGCGGCCGGATTTATTTAATCAAGTCCCTGCTGGAAGACGCGGAGGTCACGCGCACCACGCAACTCCATCTGGACCGCTGCCTCAGTTGTCGCGCCTGCGAGACCACCTGCCCGTCCGGCGTGCAGTACGGCCGTCTGGCGGACATCGGGCGCGGCGTCATCGAACAACGGGTAAAGCGCCCTTGGCGCGAGCGCGTGCTGCGCCGCATGTTGCGCGTCATTACGCCTTACCCTGCGCGCTTTGCCGTGGCGTTACGTCTTGCCCAATGGTGCAAGCCGTTGCTGCCTGCACGTTTGCGCAGGTCTGTTCCACCACGACAAAAAAACAGGGCATGGCCTGTCACTGATAACCGCCGTCGCATGCTCATACTGGACGGCTGCGCGCAGCCCGCCCTTGCACCGAACATCAATGCCGCCGCGGCACGCGTGCTGGACAAACTCAACATCAGCCTCATACGCCCGCAAAACGCCGGCTGCTGCGGCGCCATCAGTTATCATCTTGGCGCACATGAGGAAGGGCTGAATTTCATGCGTCGCAACATCACCGCATGGTGGCCGCATATTATTAAAGGTGGCGCCAAGGCCATCGTGATTACCGCCAGCGGCTGCGGCAGCCTGGTGAAGGAATACGGACATTTGCTGCAACACGACCCCGACTATGCGGAAAAGGCCGCGCGCGTCTCCGCCATGACCCATGACATCAGCGAAGTACTGGTGCAGCAGGATTTAAGCGTACTCAAGCCAGTCACAGGGAAGAAGATCGCCTGTCACGCCCCCTGCTCCCTGCAGCATGCGCAAAAACTGCCCGGCGCGGTGGAAAACATTCTGGGCAAACTCGGCTTTGAATTGACAGACGTCCCCGATGCCCATCTGTGTTGCGGCTCGGCGGGCACCTACTCCATTACGCAACCGGAGCTGTCGCAGGAATTACTGAAAAACAAGCTCACCGCGTTGCAGTCAGGCAGCCCCGAGTGCATAGTCACCGCCAACATCGGCTGCCTCGCCCACATGCAAAGCGCATCGAACATACCCGTAAAGCACTGGATCGAGCTGCTTGACACAGTGTAAGCGTGGAAATCGCCGGTTTTTCCTATATCATTCACGCCTGATGAAAAATACCTATTTGTATCAGAGATACTGACCCATGCCTGCACTTATCAAATCCTTTCACCCGCCACGCCGCACCCTGATGGGCCCCGGCCCGTCCGATGTGAACCCGCGCATTCTGGAGGCGATGTCGCGCCCCACCATCGGTCATCTCGATCCGGTGTTTGTTTCCATGATGGACGAGATGAAGGCGTTGTTGCAGTACGCCTTCCAGACCAAAAATCCGCTCACCTTGCCGGTCTCCGCGCCCGGCTCGGCGGGCATGGAGATGTGTTTTGTGAACCTGGTCGAACCCGGCGACAAGGTCATCCTATGCCAGAACGGCGTGTTCGGCGGGCGCATGAAGGAAAACGTGGAGCGCTGCGGCGGCGTGGCTGTGATGGTGGAAGACGCCTGGGGCAGTGCGGTGGACGCAGGCAAGCTGGAAGATGCACTCAAGAAAAACCGCGTTGC
>JAURVQ010000056.1 GCA_030655395.1 Gammaproteobacteria bacterium
GATGGCGAAGTGGCGCCGATTGCGGTGCAGATCGCCGGGACCGACGCGCGGATGATGGCCGAAGCGGCCGCCTACAACATCGATCACGGCGCGCAGATCATCGACATCAACATGGGCTGTCCGGCCAAGAAGGTGTGCAACGTGATGGCGGGTTCCGCCCTGTTGCAGGATGAATCACTCGTCGCGCGCATCCTTGAGGCGGTGGTGAAAGCGGTAGCGGTGCCGGTCACCCTGAAAATCCGCACCGGCTGGGACAAAGGCCATCGCAACGGCATTGCCGTGGCGCATATTGCGGAGATGAGCGGCGTGCAGTCGCTCGCAGTGCACGGACGCACGCGCGCCTGCGCCTACACCGGCGAGGCCGAATACGACACCATCGCGGCGATCAAGGCCGCGGTGAAAATTCCGGTGCTGGCGAACGGCGACATCCGCACGCCCGAGCAGGCGAAGTTCGTGCTCGACTACACCGGTGCCGACGGCGTGATGATCGGGCGCGCCGCGCAGGGCCGTCCGTGGATCTTCCGCGGCATTGCGCATTACCTCGCCACGGGCGAAGTGCTGCCGGAGCCCGGCATTACCGAAATCCGCGATATCCTGCTCGACCACATGCGCAATCTGTATGCGTTCTACGGCGAACACACCGGCGTGCTCATGGCGCGCAAGCATTTGTCGTGGTACAGCAAGGGCCAGAGCGGCGGCGCGCTGTTCCGTCAAACCATTAACGCCGCCGCCGGCATCAAGCAGCAGACGTCGCTCACGCACGAATTTTTCGATCGCCTGGTTGAAGCCTCCGCCGACGCGGCCTGCGCGGAGATGGCGGCATGAACGCCGCGCCGCGTCACGGCAAATCCGCGCCGCCCTGCGAAGGGCGCCCGAACAAGCCGCTGCGCGACTGCATCCGCGCCGCGCTGGAGACCTACTTCAAGGACCTTGACGGACACAAGGCAGGCGACCTGTACCAGATGGTGATTTGCGAAGTCGAACACCCGCTGCTGAAAAGCGTCATGGAACACACGCGCGGCAACCAGAGCAAGGCGGCGGAGATTCTGGGCCTCAATCGCAGCACCTTACGCAAAAAATTGAGCCAACATGGGTTGGACAAATAATAATAAAGTAGCTAGTGGCGAGTGGCGAGTAGCGAGTAGCAATCTATCCCCTCGCCACTCGCCACTAGCTACTCGCAACTTGGTGTGCGCATGATCAAACGCGCCCTCATCAGTGTCTCCGACAAGACCGGCGTCGTCGAGTGCGCGCGGCGTCTGCAACAGCTCGGCGTTGAAATCCTCTCCACCGGCGGCACCGCAAAACTGCTGGCCGCCAACGGCATCAACGTCATCGAGGTATCCGGCCACACCAGCTTCCCCGAAATGATGGATGGCCGCCTCAAAACCCTGCATCCCAAAATCCACGGCGGCCTGCTCGGACGCCGCGGCATCGACGACGCCGTGATGGCGCAACACGGCATCGCGCCCATCGACCTGCTGATCGTCAACCTCTACCCGTTCGAGAACACCATCGCATCACCCGCCTGCACCTTTGCCGAGGCGGTCGAGAATATCGACATCGGCGGTCCGGCCATGCTGCGCGCCGCCGCCAAGAATTTCGCCGCGGTCACGGTGCTGGTGGATGCGGGTGACTACGCCCGTGTCGTCGATGAAATCGCCGCGCACGGCGGCGTGAACGACGGCCAGCGTTTTTCACTCGCGGTGAAGGCATTTGAACACACCGCGCGTTACGACGCCGCCATCGCCAATTACCTCGGCACGCTGAACGGCGCCGGTCAACGCGAGGCACAATTTCCGCGCACCTACAGTGTGCAATTCCGCAAGGCGCAGGAGCTGCGTTACGGTGAAAACCCGCACCAGCGCGCCGCGTTCTACGTCGAGCAACATCCTCCAGCGGCCTGCGTCAGCAATGCCAGTCAGCTACAGGGCAAGGAACTTTCGTTCAACAATATCGCCGACGCCGACACCGCGCTTGAGTGCGTGAAATCGTTCACCGAGGCGCCGGCCTGCGTCATCGTGAAGCACGCCAACCCGTGCGGCGTGGCGCTCGGCAAGACCGTGCGCGAGGCGTATCTGCGCGCCTACAGCGCCGACCCCACCTCGGCCTTCGGCGGCATCATCGCCTGCAACGAGCCGGTGGATGCAGCGAGCGCGCAGGCCATCATCGAGCGCCAGTTCGTCGAGGTCATCATTGCGCCCGCCTACAGCGAGGAGGCGCTCGCGCTGCTCGGCATCAAGCCCAACGTGCGCGTGCTCGCCTGCGACCCGTGGTCCACGGCGCGCGTTGCGAGCCTCGACTACAAGCGCGTCAACGGCGGGCTGCTGGTGCAGGATCAGGACCTGGGCATTATCCATCCGCAGGATTTCAAGATCGTCACTGAGCGCGCGCCGACGCCGACGCAGATGCAGGACCTGCTGTTTGCCTGGAAGGTGGCGCGCTTCGTCAAATCCAACGCCATCGTTTATTGCAAGGACGCCATGACCACCGGCATCGGCGCCGGGCAGATGAGCCGCGTCTACAGCGCGCGCATCGCGGCCATCAAGGCCGCCGACGCCGGGCTCACCATCAGCGGCTCGGTACTGGCGAGCGACGCCTTCTTCCCGTTCCGCGACGGCCTCGACGCGGCGGCGGAGGCCGGCGTGAGCGCGGTGATCCAGCCCGGCGGCTCAATGCGCGACCCGGAAGTCATCGCCGCCGCCAATGAACACGGCATCGCCATGGTGTTCACCGGCATGCGTCATTTCCGGCACTGATAAAGCCATGCGGGTTTTAATCATCGGCGGCGGCGGGCGCGAGCATGCGCTGGCGTGGAAGATCGCGCAGTCACCCCACGTGAGCAAGATATTCGTCGCGCCCGGCAATGCCGGCACGGCGCGCGAGACCGGGGTGGAAAATGTCGCCATCGCGGCGGAGGATGTTGCTGCGCTGGTGAACTTCGCGCGTGACCACACCATCGACCTCACTATCGTCGGACCGGAGGCGCCGCTCGCGCTCGGCGTGGTGGACGCCTTCACCGCTGCGGGTCTGCGCTGCTTCGGGCCCACGCGCGTAGCGGCGCAACTCGAAAGCTCCAAGGCCTACGCCAAGGATTTTCTCGCGCGCCATAAAATTCCCACTGCGGCTTATCGTACCTTCACCGCTGCCGCCGCCGCCATCGCTTATGTCCGCGCCGCCGGTACGCCCATCGTCATCAAGGCCGACGGTCTTGCTGCGGGCAAGGGTGTGGTGATCGCACAGAACGAGGCCGAGGCGGTCACCGCCATTACCGATATGTTGAGCGGCAACGGGATGGGTGACGCCGGCAGGCGCGTGGTGATTGAGGAATTTCTGCGCGGCGAAGAGGCGAGCTTTATCGTCATGGTGGACGGCGTACACAGTCTGCCGCTGGCCACCGCGCAGGATCACAAGGCGCGCGATGACGGCGATCGCGGCCCCAACACCGGCGGCATGGGGGCGTACTCACCCGCACCGGTGGTGACGCCGGAAATTCATGCGCGCATCATGCGCGAGGTGATCGCACCCACCGTGCGCGGCATGGCCGCCGAAGGCGCGCCGTACACCGGCTTTCTCTACGCCGGCCTGATGATTGCGCCCGACGGCAGCCTGCGCGTGCTGGAATTCAACTGCCGCCTGGGCGATCCGGAGACCCAGCCGATCCTGATGCGTCTGCGCTCCGATCTGGCAGAGCTGTGCAACGCCGCGCTGGATAAGCGACTGCATGAAATGAACGCCGAGTGGGACGCGCGCGCGGCGCTGGGGGTGGTGCTCGCCGCGGGCGGCTATCCCGGCAGCTACCGCAGCGGCGATGTCATCCACGGCCTCGAACAGACGCCGCCTGCCGACAGCAAGGTATTCCATGCCGGCACACGGCTGGGCAATCTCGAAGGCGAGGTGGTGACGGCGGGCGGGCGGGTGTTGTGCGCGTGCGCGCTGGGTGACACGGTGGGCAGCGCGCAACGGCGCGCGTACGAGCTGGTGCAATCGATCCGCTGGCGTGACCTGTATTACCGCACCGACATCGGCCACCGCGCCATCGCGCGCGAGACCGCTAACTAGCCCAGCGCGAGCAGCCTCTCTTCCAGCACATCCAGGTCGGGGATGACGGCGGTTTCACCGCTCACGACCACATGGCAGTGCATGAGCGGATGCAGTTCGGTCTCGTGCTCGATCACGGCGAGATTGTCTTCAGTCACCTGCAGCAATTGCGGCATCCCTTGCACCACCAGCCCGAAGAAACTCAATTGCGCGTGACCGCCCGGCGCGTTCAGCACCACAATCTTCGACTGCCGGTCGTCCACGGGCACACCCTCGTCGCAGGCGGCCTCGAATGACACCACCGCGATGGGGCGGTCGCGCCAGGTGAGGCGGCCCAGCAGCCACGGCGGCGCACCTTCTACCGGCTCCAGCGCGCTATAACGCACGATCTCGGCAATCGCGGTGCTGGGCAGCAGCAACTGCTCGCCCTTGAGCGGCAGCAACTGGCAGCGCAGCGCTGGTGCGGCGGTACTCATGCCGTAAGCCCCGTTTGCCCCGGTGTGTGTAATAAGCGGCGCGCGGCGGCGGGCTGCGCAGGATGGAGCTGTGCAAGCCGCTGCGCAAGGGCCTCCGGCGTACCGCTGAAACTCACCACGCCGGTCTGGCGTACCTGATCCGGCATGCTGCTGACCAGACAACTGGCGGCGTCCTGCGCCCACACCTCGGCGCCCTGCGCGGCCATGGCGCGCACGCCTTCGGCGCCATCGTTGCCCATGCCGCTGAAAATGATCGCACCGCTGCGCTTGCCGTAGCGGCGCGCGACATTCATCAGCACGGCGTCTATCGAGGGCCGGTACAACACCCCGTTGTCGGTCGCCGGTGTGCACACGATGCGTCCGCTGGCGTCGATATCCATTTCTTCATCCACCGGCGCGAGCACCATCTGCTGCCGGCACAGCAAGTGTCCGGCCTGCGCCGGCAGCACGCGGAAAGTCGAAATCTGATCCAGTTGGCGTGCGAGCAATTCGAGGAAATTGGTGCCGATGTGCTGCGCCAGCACGAAGGCCAGCGGCAAACCGGGCGGCAACGCCGCCATGAAGCGCTTCAGGGCCTGCGGGCCGCCGATGGAGGCGCCCAGCACCCAGACCTGGGTCGCCACCGTGTCTGCGTCAGGCGAGTTGCTGTTACGGTGCTGGTTTGGCGCTGAGGCAGGCGCGACGCTGGCCGCTGGGCGCTGACGGACTTCATGCGCCATGTCTGTCAGCTTACGCGCGAGTTGCCGTCCCCAATAGCCATTCTGGATACCCGCATCCATGCGTGTCGCCGCACTGTCATTCAGCAGTATCGGCAAACTGTCCTGCTCCAACAGAGACGTGAGCAGCTCATCGTTGAAGACGGCTTCTGCGTCGAGGTCTATCAGCAGCGCCTCGGCCTTGCGTGCGCAGGCGAGCGAGAGAAAACCGTTGAAGGGGGACTGGTTAAGCACTACCTGCAATCCGTTTCTGCCGAGGATCACTCCCAGATTGAGACGCTGGCGCTCGGAAGCGGAAACGATGGCGATGCGCGGCGCGCTGTTTGACGTGTCAGCCATCTCAGTGCAGCGTCTCCATGCGCCCGCCTGCCAGATCGCGGATGTTATCCAGCAGATCGACCTCCTGGAACGGCTTGCCCAGGTAACGGTTTACGCCTACGGCGAGCGCGCGTTCACGGTGCTTCTCGCCGGTACGCGAGGTAATCATGATGATCGGCACGCCGCGCAAGCGCTCATCGCTGCGCATGTGCATGGCAAGTTCATAACCGTCCATGCGCGGCATTTCGATATCGAGCAGCATCACGTCCGGCACATGCTGCTGCAACAATGTGAGCGCATCGACACCGTCCTTCGCCGTCAGCACTTCCATGTTGTGGCGCTCAAGCAGGCGTGTGGTGACCTTGCGCACGGTGATCGAATCGTCCACCACCATCACGGTGAGTATCTTGCGTCCAGACTCTTTGGCGGCCCCGGCTTCGGGCGCAGCCGCTGCTGTGGCCGTACGCAGCATCGCGGCGATGTCGAGCATCAGCACCACGCGCCCGTCGCCCATGATGGTGGCGCCGGTAATGCCCTTCACCGTACTGATCTGCGCCCCCACGGACTTCACCACGATTTCGCGGCTGCCGATAAGCCCCTCGACCTGGAGGGCCACGTGCTGCTCCCCGACGCGCACCAGCAGGGCCGGGGTCTTTTTGCCCGGTCCCGGAAATTGCGGATGGCTGGCGTTCAGCAGTGTGCCGAGATGGAGAAACGGATGTTCCTGGCCCGCGAGCCGGTAGATGCGTTCGTCGCTCGCATACAACTGCTCCAGTTCTTCGTGCGTAATGCGCAGGATACGCTCGACGCTGGTCAGCGGAATGGCGTAGACATCGTCGCCCACCTGCACCAGCAGCACCTGGCTCACGGACAGCGTAAACGGCAGGCGCACGGTGAAGGTGGCGCCCATGCCCGCCTCGGAGGCGATGGAGAGCGTGCCGCCCAGTTGCTTGATCTCGCTGCTGACCACGTCCATCCCCACGCCACGCCCCGAGATCTGCGTGATCTCCCGCGCCGTACTGAAACCGGGCTCCAGGATGAACTGCATGAGTTCGGTATCGCTCACCTTGGCGTGCTGGGTCAGCAGGCCGCGCTCGACGGCCTTGGCGCGCACGCGCTCCAGATCGAGGCCGCGCCCGTCGTCGCTGATGGCGATCACGATGTCGGCGCCTTCGCGCCCCAGCCTCAGATTAATAGTACCCGCCGCTGGCTTGCCCGCCGCGCGGCGCACCTCAGGCAGCTCGATACCGTGATCGACGGCGTTACGCAGCATGTGTTCAAGGCTCGACACCATACGATCCAGCAGGGTGCGGTCAATTTCGCTCTCGGCGCCGGAGATACGCAGTTCCACCTCCTTGCCCAGCTCCTCGCCGGTCTGACGCAGGATGCGGCGCAGGCGCGGCAGCACCACGGAGAACTGCACCATGCGCGTGCGCATCAGACCTTCCTGCAGGTCGGTATTCACGCGCGCCTGCTGCACCAGCAGCATTTCCGATTCGCGCACCAGACCCTGCAACAGGCCCTGAATGCTCGCCATATCGCTCACGCTCTCCATCAAGCTGCGCGAGAGCTGCTGCATCTGGGTAAAGCGGTCAAGCTCCAGCGGATCGAACTCCGCCTCGTGCGCCCTGCCGCTCTCGGCATGGCGGAACAGGATTTGCGTCTCGGTTTCGATTTCGAGCCGGCGCAACTGGTCGCGCAGACGCGCCACCGTGCGCTCCATTTCCACCAGGTTGAATTTGAAGCCGTTGATCTGCTGTTCGACGCGCGAGCGCGCGATGCTCACCTCGCCGGCGTAGTTGACGAGATGGTCCAGCAGATCGGCGCGTATGCGAATCTGTTCATGTTGTACGCGCATACCGCCGCGGCGATCTTCCTGCGCGTCGATCTGGTCTTCAGCTTCCTCCGGCGCTTCATACGGCGCCGCCACTACCGGCTTGTGCTCCGCTGCCGCCGGCGCTGGAATCGGCGCGGCAGACTCCGGCAGCAACATGCCGTCGATCTGCGCGACAAGATCGTGCGCCGGCTCCAGCGGCTGATGGGCGTGCAGGCGATCCAACATCGCCAGCAGGCGATCCTGGGCTTGCTGCACCAGCGCGGTAATGCGCGCCGACGGCGTGAGTAGTCCTTCCACCATCGCGGTGAGCAGGGACTCCAGGCTGTGGCTCAAATCGCCCATCTCGGTGATGTCCGCCATGCGCGCACCACCCTTCAGCGTGTGCAGTTCGCGCTGCAACTCCTCAAGCAACGCGCGGTCGGCGGGCCGCTTGATCCATTGCTGCAGGACGATGTCGCTCGCATCGAGGATTTCCTTCGCCTCCTCCATGAACACCGCCACCATCTCGCTGTCGTGCTCTGCGAAAACCGGTGTTTGCGCCGCAGGCGCCGTGCCCGCCGCAGCCTCCGCCAGGCGCGCGGCGCGTTGTTCCTGCGCCTTGCCGAGCAGGCCGCTGATGTGTGCCTGCAACGCGCTGCTGTCGGGCGACACGGCGCCCGTATCCTGCAATGCCGTGAGCTTGTCGCGGATCAGCGCGCACACCGCGCGCAGCGTATCCAGCGCCTCGCCGTCGAGCAGTGCCTTGTCATCACGCAGTATCTTGGCGTATTCCTCCATCACATCGCACAGCGCGGCGATGTCCGGCACGCCCGCCATCGCCGCGCTGCCGTGCAGGGTATGCAAGGTGCGCACGAGACTGTCGTTTACCCCGCACTCCGCTGGCTCAATCTGACAGCGCTCGATGAATTCCCCCAGGGCGGCGAGATGCGCGGCGGTTTCCCTGCTGTAGATGTCGAGCAGCACCGGATCGATCGCGGGTGCGGCGGCGCGCGTCTCCGGCGCCGCCTCGGTCTGCGCGCCGACGGGGGGTGCGACAGAGACCCCGGGTTGACTCAGCGCGCTTGCGCGCTCCATCAAGGCCGGAATATCCGTCAGCGGTGTGGTGTTGCCCTGGAACTGTTCGACCAGCGCAGGCAATTGTTTCAGCGCCTCCTCCACCAGGGCGATGAGTTCCGGCGTGGCGGACACGGTGTTGTCGACCACGCGATTGAGCAGATTCTCGAACGACCAGGCAAACTCGCCCAGTGCGGCCGCGCCCACCAGGCGCCCGCTGCCCTTCAGGGTGTGAAACGAGCGGCGCAGAGTGCGCAGGGCATCCTGGTTTTCGTTATCTTCCTTCCAGCGCTGCACCTGCTGCGTGATGGAGGCGATCTCTTCGCCGGCCTCCTCCAGAAACACCTCGATGATCTCGTCGTCGATCTCCTCCAGGCGCACAGACTTGACGGGTGCGGCGGGCTTTGCCGCAGCAGCAGGGGCAGGTGCTGCCGCCTCGGGCTCGACCATGGCCGCAGCCAGAGGGTAAGTGAGCTGCTGCACGCTCGCCTGCGCCTGCTCGATGATGGCCTCGCGTTCCGCGCGGCCTTCACCCAACGCCTCCAGATAATATTCCAGTGCGCTGATGGCCTCGGTGAGCGCATCGAGCTGTTGCGGGTTGGGCGCGGCCCTGCGCTCGATCAGTGCATGCGTAATGTAGCGGTGGCAGGCTTGCAGCACTTCCACGGCGCGCGTGAGCGACAGCATCGACAAGCCGCCGCTGACCTGCCGCAGCAAGGACGGCACACCGGCGAGCAGCTCGTGCTGGTGCGGTGCGGCGAAAAACGTCATCAGGTTATCCTTGATGCGCGCGATATCCGCCCGCGCCTCACGGATCACCGCGTTTTGCATCTCACGGTATTCGCTCCCGGTCAGCTGGGCTGCCTCCGCCGTGCCGGTGTCCGCCACCGCCGCATCGTGCGGCGTTGCAGTATCCTCCAGGTACTGTTCATCCAGCGTGGATTCGGCCTGCAGCAAGGCGCTCGCGATCTCCATCAACGCCGCCTCCCCGGGCGCCGCCGTGCCCCGGGCGATGGCGCCGATGGCGCTCAACTGCTCCAGTATCATCTGACGCGGCACACCGAGACCCAGCATGCCGAGCGTGTCGGCCACCTTGCGCAAGGTCTCTTCCAGCGGCAGCAGCTCGGACGGTATCCGCGTCTCGGCGCGCACGAAGATGTCGATCTCGTCCTTCACCTGGGCAAGGTCTTCGCGCAGCACCGCGAATACGGTGCGCATCAACTCCCGGTTTGGACCGGCCAGACGCGCACGCGCGCTATCGATCTCCTGGTCGCGCGGCAACAGCACCTCGAGGCGGAAGGCGCGGCGGATTTCGGTCACACGCGCGCCCGTGGACTGCGTGCGTCCGATGTAGTAAAGCTGATTCTTGATAAGCTCTTTGGGCAGATCGGCGGCCAGCGCCTCCTCGCCGCTGTCGATGAGCCGCTTGATTTCGCGGTCGCTCTGGCCGAGCAGTTGCTTGACCGGCCCGCCGGCGTCCAGGCCGGCATCGGCGAGCGCCTCGATGAACGCCCCCGTCACCCACCATATCTGGGCCACGCTGTCCAGGCGCGAGGCCTGTTGCAACTCTGCGGCAATACCGGCGAGCCGGTTCAGGTTTTCCGGCGCACTGCCGCGATACCACGCCAGCAACGCCTGCTGGTAGGCGGGCCGCAGCTTGCGTGCGAGCGCGCGCATATCCGCCTGCGGCGGCCGTTTCCCGGCACGGCCCGAGGGCGCTGGCACTACCGTGAGATCCGGCGCAAACAACGCACTTTCCGACAACAGCGGCTGGGCGCGCACGGCGCGCAGCTCGTTGAGCAGCGGCAGGATCACCATGGGGTTGTCGAGATGGCCTTGCTGCAGGCGCTCGAGATAATCGGGCAACTGCAGGATGGCGCGCATCAGCACTTCATAGGCGTCGTCTTTTTGCTTGATCTCCGCATCCACCAGCATGCGCGCCAGCAGTTCCATTTCTTCCGCCAGCAGCGCCGCGCCGTAGAGCTCGATCATCTGCAGCGTGCCGCGCACCTGATGCAGATGCGCGACGCAAAAACGCATCTGCGTCGTGTCCTGAGGATTGGCCACATGGGCCTCCAGGGCGTGACGCGCCTGCCTCAGGGTCTCGTCGATCTCCGACTTGACCCAATTGAGCGTGCTGTAATCTGCCGGGTTCGCCATGTTCATCACGGGGTGCGGTAATAGGCCAGCGTGTCTTCGTAGACCACGCGCTCCAGTCCGGGATAAGACCACTGTACGATCTCGCCGGGGCCCAGCACCAGCAAACCGCCGGGACTCAGGCACTGGGCGATCTTGTCCAGTATCCCGGTGCGCTGGCGGCGGCTGAAATAGATCAGCACATTCTGGCAAAAGATCACATCCATGCCGCCGAAGGTAGGCGCCAGCGGCTCCAGCATGTTCATGCGCGTGAAGCACACGCGTTGGCGCAGGCGTTCGCACACCTGGTAGTGTTCGCCGTCCACCTGGGTGAAATAGCGTTCCATCTGGCCGGGCTCCAGCGCCAGCAACCTGCGCCTGTGATATTCGCCGCGCCGCGCCGCATCAAGCGCGGCGAGACTGATGTCGGTGCCGGTGACACCGAAATAATGTTCACCGCGGTGGGTACTGAATTGCTGCTCGATCACCATGGCGATGCTGTAAGCCTCTTCGCCGGTGGCGCAGCCCGCGCTCCAGGCGTTGATGGATAACGGCCCCAGCCGCGCGCACCGGGCCTGCAGATGCCGGGCCAGCAGTGCCAGCGAACCCGGATGCCGGAAAAAGCGTGTCTCGTGCACCGTGAGGCGGTCCACCAGCACGCTCCACTCCACCGCGCCGCCGGGGCCCGCTGTCACCAACGCGTAATAGCGGCTGTAATCCGGACAACCGATCTCGCGCATGCGCAGCGCCAGACTCGTCACCAGAAACGACTTGCGCGCCGCAGGCAGACTGATGCCGGTGCGCGCCTCCAGCAGAGCAGCCCACTGTGCAAACTCGGCCTCGCCCATATCCGGCACGCTGTTCAACTGCCAGTGCGTGCCATGGTGTGCCGTATTGTTCATGTAATTTTAAGGCGTGCCTGTCCTCAACCCGGCAGCTTGAAGCCCGACACCGAGGTACGCAGATCATCGGCGAGGTCAGCCAGATTACCGATGGAGGCCGCGGTTTCATTGGAGCCGACCGAGGTCTGCATGGCGATCTCGCGGATCACGTTCATGGTCTCGGAGATGTTGCCCGCCGCGGCGGACTGCTGCCGCGCGGCGTGCGAGATGCTCTGCACCAGTTCCGCCAGGTGGATCGAGACGCGCTCAATCTCGCGCAGCGCCTCACCTGCGTCCTGCGCCAGCCGCGCGCCACTCACCACACCCGTGGTGCTCTGCTCCATGGAGATGATCGCTTCATGGGTGTCGGTTTGAATCGTCTTCACCAGCGCCTCGATCTGCTTGGTCGCATTACCCGAGCGCTCCGCAAGACGCTGCACCTCATCCGCCACCACCGCAAAGCCGCGCCCGGCCTCGCCTGCCATCGCCGCCTGGATGGCGGCGTTCAGCGCCAGGATGTTGGTCTGATCAGCGATGTCGTTGATGAGTTCGACGATGTCGCCGATCTCCTGCGAGCTTTCGCCCAGACGCTTGATGCGCTTGGAGGTTTCCTGAATCTGCTCGCGGATGGCGTCCATACCCTGAATCGTGCTCTGCACCACCTGCACGCCCCTGTCCGCGATCGTCACCGAGCGCAACGCCACTTCCGATGACTCCACGGCGTTGGCCGACACCTGCTCGATGGACACCGCCATTTCATTCACCGCGGTACTCGCCTCGGTGATCTGCTGCGCCTGGTTATCGCTCGCCTCGGCCAGCAGGATCGCGGTGGTCTGCGATTCCTGCGCCGCCGCCGACACCTGCACCGTGGTTTCGTTGATGACCGTCACCAGGTTACGCAGGGCGTCGATGGCATAGTTGACGGAGTCGGCAATGGCTCCGGTGAAGGCCTCCGTCACCGTGGCGCGGGTGGTGAGATCACCCTCCGCGAGGCCCGCCATTTCATCGAGCAGACTGAGAATCGCCTCCTGGTTGCGGCGGTTCTGCTCGCTACTGGCTTCCAGGCGTCGCAAGGCATCGCGTTGCAGCTTGTAACCCAGCCCGATCAAGGTAAGCAGCGTGAGCACACCGAGCAGGTAACCGTACACCGGCGATACGACACGGCTCCCTTCCAGTCCGGTATAGGCATTTACCAGGTCGGTGCTGTCCTTGAACAGCGCACGGCTCACCAATCCGATGGAGGCGGCGGCATCCTGGGTCTTGAACAGGTCGGGGAATTTTTCCAGGATGAGCAGATCGAGGTCGAAGATCGAACTCAACATGAGCGAGATTTCTTCCAGTTGCTGCAGTATCTCGGGGTCGGAAACCGCGCTGATCCCCAGGGCCGGATTGCCGCTCTTCAGCGCCTCGAGGTTGGCGGCGAACAATGACACCGAGCGGCGGAACGTATCCGCCGCCTGTGCCGCTTCTTTCGAGGTCTGCGCGCCCTGGAATACGCGGTTTACGCTCGAACTGATGCGCTCGATCAAAAGCAACTGGCTGTTGGCCGCGAGCAGGTTTTCCGCGCTTGCGCTGCGGCTCTTCATGGTCTGCACCAGTTGCTCCGAGGCCGTGACCAGCTTCGGCACCACGTCGTTGGTGGTCTTCACGAACGCGGTGGCGGATTTGAGCAACTCCTCATTCGCCAGAATGGTGTCGATATTGCCGCGCGTACCTTGCCACTGGTTGACCACCTTGGTCAACGGCACGGAGACTGCGGCGGGCGAGGGCGGCAGACCGGAATCGGCATTACCCTTCTGCAGGTGGCCCAATAGCTTCCCGGCCTGGGCGCGCGCATCGGCCAGGTCCTTGAACACCTCGGGCCGCGCATTCACGGTGACCGCGACGGCGGCATCCTTGGCCGTGGTTTCCGCCAGCAGGCGCAACTCGCTCGCGCCGGTAAGGTATTCCTTATCGTGCTTTGCCTGCCGGCCCAGATAGCCGAAGGTGAGCGCGAGCAGGGCGATGAACACCACCAGAAGACCGATGAGGAGCACCAGCTCCCGGTCGAGGCCCCGGGCCTGCCCGGCGACCTTGGATTTCAGTTGCATAATAAACTCCCTGTTAAAGCTTCATGAAACCTTAGTGAGTGCCGCTGTATTCCGGCGCGCGTCTCCGTTACACGGCCACCTGCAAAAATTGCGGGCTGTGCGCCAGCCGGTGCAGGTCAAACACACCCCAGTGCCGTCCCGCCTGCAGAAACGCGCCTTGCAGATAGGGGCGGATCGACTCGTCCGCTGCGGGCATCTCGCTGCAGCGCTCTTCCTCGAAAAAGTGTTGCAGGCCGTAGACCGCGTCCACAATCAGCCCGGCATAGATATCGGCGTCATGGATCACGAGCACGCGCGCGTGCCGCGTGACGGTAGCGCCGCCCTGGCCCAGATAGCCCGGCAGATTCACAATCGGCAGCAGGTTGCCGCGCACATTGGCAATGCCCTTGACCCAGGGCTTCGCGCCCGGCACCGTGGTCAGGGCCGGATAGGGCAACATCTCACGCACCTCGGACAGCGGCGCCACCAGATCGGCCTCGCCCAGCCGGAACCCGATGCCCGTCCACGTCTCCTTCACCTCTACCTTGCGCGGCAACCCGCGCGCGTGCAGGCGGCCGCGTGCCTCGATATCACGCAACAGCGCCAGCGGATGAAGATGTGGGCGACGTGACATGGGTGGGGATCGCTCAGCGCCCCAGCACCGCCCTTATCTTGCCGATCAGATCGGCCTCTGCCACCGGTTTGGTAATGTAATCACGCGCGCCCTGACGCAGGCCCCACACCCGATCCGTCTCCTGATCCTTGGTGGTGACGATGATGATGGGAATGGAGGCCGTCTCCGGTATCTTGGTAATCTGCCGCGTGGCCTGAAAACCGCTGATCCCGGGCATCACGACATCCATCAGAATCAGGTCGGGCTTTTCATCCCGCGCCTTGGTGATGCTCTCCTCGCCGCTCGCGACGGTGAGGGTCTGATAGCCGTTGCGCTCGAGCATGGTTTTGAGCACGTGGGTGTCAGTAGGGGAATCGTCCACTATTAATATGCGCGCCATGAATACCGTGTTCCTTTATCAATTTCAAATAGTGCAGGACGCCACAGCGTCCCGCCGCTGTATCTTAGTCCTGGTGCACGCCGCATTCAATGCGCGTCGATGACGTGGCGCTTGATCGCGCCGAGCAGTTCTTCTTTGGTGAAGGGTTTGGTGAGGTATTGCTCGGAGCCCACGATGCGCCCGCGCGCCTTGTCGAACAGCCCGTCGCGGCTCGATAACATGATGACAGGCGTGCGCCGGTACACCTGATTGTGTTTGATGAGCGCGCAGGTCTGGTAGCCGTCCAGGCGCGGCATCATGATGTCCACGAAGATGATATCCGGCTTCTGGTCGGCGATCTTGGACAAGGCTTCAAAGCCGTCGGTGGCGGTCACCACCTCGCAGCCCGCCTTTTTAAGCAGCGTTTCGGCCGTGCGGCGGATGGTCTTGCTGTCATCAATCACCATCACCTTCAGTCCGTTGAAATCGTCTTCCCTGTCTGTAGTCATCCCGTTCATCTCATCATTAAATATGTGGGAGGCTTTCCCTTCTCAGCATGGTAGGATATTGACCATACTTTAACAATACAACCCTGTCCCCGCTCCCGGGTGCCAATGGCGTCCAAGCCGGGGCCTTGTGTTATTGTATATCTTCGTAGTTTAAGCCACGGGCTACCCCCTACAGGCGCGGCTGTCAGGCAGACAGGTTTGGAACCTCTCATGCGTAGTGAAGCGCTGCATACCGTTCCCCACCTTACCACGGCTCTCAATGGGCCGCTGCAACTGATCGAACGCCATCTGCTGGCGCACCAGGCGCGCATCGAGCACTGGCTGCGCCAGCAGTGGCTGGAAACGCCCGCGCCGTTTTACACCTCGGTGGACCTGCGTAACAGCGGCTTCAAGCTCGCACCGGTGGACACCAATCTGTTCCCGGCTGGGTTCAACAACCTCAATCCCGCCTTCCTGCCGCTCTGCATCCACGCCGTGCAGAGCGCCATCGAACGCACCTGTCCGCGCGCGGCCAACGTGCTCATCATTCCGGAGAGCCATACGCGCAATCTGTTTTATCTTGAGAGTCTGGCCACGCTGCGCGACATCATTAAGCGGGCGGGCTTTGAGGTGCGCATCGGCTCGCTGCTGCCGGATCTTGCGCAGCCGCTGGATGTCCTGCTGCCCTCGAAACGCAGCCTGCGACTCGAGCCGGTAAGCCGCAGCGGTGACCGCGTGAGCGTAAAGGACTTTACGCCCTGCATGGTGCTGCTCAACAACGACCTCTCCGCAGGGCGGCCCGCCCTCCTGGAAGGTCTGGCGCAACCTGTGGTTCCGCCGCTGGCGCTCGGCTGGTCCAACCGGCTCAAGTCCGACCATTTCGAGCACTACAAACAGGTGGCGGCGGAATTCGCCGAACTCATCGACATCGACCCGTGGCTGATCGACCCCTTGTTCCGCCGCTGCGGCGAGATCAACTTCATGAAGCGCGAGGGCGAAGACTGCCTCGCCACCAACGTCGATGCGCTGCTGGTCGCCATCCAGCGCAAATACGACGAATACGGCCTCGACAAACGGCCCTTCGTGGTGGCAAAGGCCGACGCCGGCACTTACGGCATGGGCGTGATGAGCGTGCACAGCGGCAACGAGATGCGCGAACTGAATCGCAAGGAGCGCACGCGCATGGCGGCCATCAAGGGCGGCCAGGAGGTGAGCAAGGTCATCATGCAGGAGGGCGTGTACACCTTCGAGACCCTGGGCGAGGCCGGCAACGAGGCCGTCGCCGAACCGGTGGTGTACATGATGAACCATTTTGTCGTGGGCGGTTTTTACCGCGTACACAAAAACCGCGGGGTCGACGAAAACCTGAACGCCCCCGGCATGCACTTCGAGCCGCTCGCCTTCGCCGAGCCATGCACCGCGCCGGATCATAGCCAGGCACCTGACGCCGGCCCCAACCGCTTCTATGCCTATGGCGTGATTGCGCGGCTGGCGCTGGTCGCGGCGGCGAGGGAATTAACGGCAGTGGCGAGTAGCTAGTGGCGAGGGGTACTGGAAGGCTGGGTATGAAAGATTTTTCTAGCGACTCGCCACTCGCCCCTCGCCCCTGTCTCAAACTTGGCGTAGTGATGGATCCCATCGCCCGCATCAACATCACAAAGGACACCACCTTCGCCATGCTGCTGGCGGCGCAGCAGCGCGGCTGGTCGCTCAGCTATATGGAACAGGGCGATCTGTTTCTGCGCGATGGGCGTGCCTGCGCGCGCATGCGCGCGTTGCGCGTTCAGGACGACGCTGAACGATGGTTTGAATTTACCGGCGCGGAATCCGCGGCGCTGGACACGCTCGATGTCATTCTGATGCGCAAGGATCCGCCGTTCGACATGGAATATCTCTACACCACCCTGCTGCTGGAACGCGCCGCAGCGGCCGGCGTGCGGGTGGTGAACAAACCGCAGGCGCTGCGCGACTGCAACGAAAAATTATTCACTGCCTGGTTTCCGCAATGCACGCCGCCGACGCTGGTGACGCGCGACGCCCATGCCCTGCGCGCCTTTCTCGCCGAGCACGGCGACATCATCCTCAAACCGCTGCACGGCATGGGCGGCGCCTCCGTGTTCCGGTTGCAGAGCGGCGATCCCAACATCAACGTGGTGATCGAAACGCTGACGCAGCACGGCGGCGGCTTCATCATGGCACAGCGCTTTATTCCCGAGATCAGTGAAGGCGACAAACGCATCCTGATGATTGACGGCGAACCCGTGCCGTACGCGCTCGCGCGCATCCCCGCGCCGGGCGAGACCCGCGGCAACCTCGCGGCGGGCGGGCGTGGCGTGGGCGTACCGCTGTCCGCGCGCGACCGCTGGATCTGCGCCGAGGTGGGGCCGGAGCTGCGCGCGCGCGGCCTGCTGTTCGTGGGGCTCGATGTGATCGGCGATTACCTCACCGAAATCAATGTCACCAGTCCGACGTGTGTACGTGAACTCGATATACTCTATGGGTTAAACATTGCAGATTCTTTTCTCGATGTGGTTGAGAAAAAAGTAGCAATAAAAAAGTGACAAGTAGCAAACCAGAGCCGCTGTATCAAGAACAGATTCTCGCCCTCGGCGCACTAGTAGACATCAGTATCTGGGGCATAGAGCCCGGCGCCGCGCGCCATGCCGCCGATGAAATCACTGCGGACTTCAATCGCATCCACACCACCTGGCATGCGTGGAAGCCCAGTGAGCTCACACGCATCAATGCGCAACTTGTCACGGGCAATGCCTTTTCCGTTAATCCGGAAATGATTCCGCTGCTGGTGCGGGCGCGCGTGTTGTCGCAAGCCAGCGATCATCTGTTCAACCCCGCCATCGGCCAGTTGCTCGCGCGCTGGGGATTTCAGGGCGACGAAGCCAAAGGCCCGCCGCCCGACCCCGCCGTCATCCACACACTGATCGCACAGCACCCGACCCTGGACGACGTGGTGATTGAGTACAGTCATTTGCGCAGCACCAACCGCGCCGTGCAACTCGACGTCGGCGCCATCGGCCAGGGCTACGCGGTGGATGTCGCCATCGCGCATCTGCGCAAGCTCGGCATCGAAAACGCGATGGTCAACGCCAGCGGCGACATCCGCGTCATCGGCAGGCACGGCAACCGTCCGTGGCGCATCGGCATCCGCGATCCGCGCGGCAGCGGCATCCTCGCCTCCATCGAGCTGCACGGCGACGAGAGCATCGTCACCTCCGGCACCTACGAGCGCTACTTCGATTACGCCGGTAAACGCTACCACCACATCATCGACCCGCGCACCGGCTATCCCGCGCAAGGCACACTGTCCGTCACCGTGCTCGCGCGTGACGCCGCCAGCACTGCGCTGGTGCTGGCACTGGCGTACACCGCTTCACAACGCCTGCCCGGCGCTGGTCTTAGCGCGCTGGGCTACAGCGTGCTCGCGGCGCTGGCGCACATGGCGGGCCAGTTCGCCGTGGCCTACACGCTGTTTATTCCGCACCCGGCGCTGCTGCACCTGCTGCCGGTGTTGATGAGCGCCGCCGTGATCTTTGGCGCGGTGAGCGGTATAATTGCGCAAGCCATGCTGACCGAAGCAGGTTCATAAATTATGTCCGCCGTAATGCCTCTGCCCGCCCCTGTCGGCGCGAATGACCGGCTCGGTCTCACGCTGTTTTTCGCCGTGGTGCTGCACGCCCTTTTCATTCTCGGCGTGCGCTTTGACATCATCACGCTGCCGCTCGAGAATCCTTTCCCGACGATGGAGATCACGCTGGTCACGACACGCGCAGACAAGGCGCCGGACCAGGCCGATTTTCTCGCGCAGGCCCATCAGCGCGGCGGCGGCAATACAGACGAGCGCACACGGCCGGTAACGCCGCCGCCCGCCGCCGAATTCGCACCGCAGGAAACGACGGCGACACTACAGCCGGCGCCCGACAGGCCGCAGACAAAAAACAAGCTCATGGCGCAGGCCCCGTCGCCACACAAGACCGAGGCCAACCAGGAGGAGAAGCAGGAAGCACCTGCCGATGCGCCTTCCGCCGCCGATCTCGTCGCACGCAGCCTGCAAATCGCCAGCCTCTCCGCCGAGATCAATGAGTCGCGCGAGGCCTATGCAAAACGTCCGCGCCAGGCCTTCATCTCCGCCGCCACGCGTGAATACAAATACGCCAGCTATATGGAGGCCTGGCGCAGAAAGGTGGAGCAGATCGGCAATCTGAATTACCCCGACGCGGCGCGGCGCAACAATCTCTCCGGCAGCCTGATTCTCGATGTCGCGCTCAACCCCGACGGCAAGGTGCACAGCATCTCCCTGCGCCGCTCGTCCGGACACAAGGTGCTGGATGACGCCGCTATCGCCATCGTGAAGCTCGCCGCACCCTACGCCCCGTTTCCGGACAACATCCGCAAGGACACCGACGTGCTGCACATTACGCGCACCTGGCAATTCCTGCGCGAAAACCGCTGGTCGAGCACGAACTGAGCACCCGTCTCCCGGTGTCGCTCCGCAACAGCGCGTGCTACAATGCACGGAATTCGAGGGCGCCCATTCGAGACATGGAACCCGGCAGTCTTAAAAATCACTTCCTCATCGCCATGCCCACGCTGGCGGACCCCAACTTTTTTCACAGTGTCGTCTATCTCTGCGAACACAGCGCGGAAGGCGCGATGGGCATCGTCGTCAACCAGCCGCTGGTGATCACGTTGGGCGAGGTGTTGCAGCACATCGAGATCAAACCCCGCAGCCAGGAACTCGGGCAGCGCCCCGTGTATCTCGGCGGCCCGGTGCGCCGCGATGCGCTGTTTGTCATCCATGAGCCGCTACAGCGCTGGGAATCCACACTGGTCGTCACCGACCGCATCGGCGTAACCACCTCGCCCGACATCCTCCAGGCGCTCGCCGACGATGAATTCCCCGGCGATACCCTGATAGCGCTCGGTTATGCCGGCTGGGACGCCGGCCAGCTCGAACAGGAAATCGCCGACAACGCCTGGCTGAGCGGAAAGGCGGATACGCGCGTCCTGTTTCAAACCCCCGCCGAAGATCGTTGGGCGGCAGCGGCAGCGCTGCTGGGTGTGGATATTAGCCGGCTTTCTGGCGAAGTGGGTCACGCATGACGGCGCGCACATTACTCGGCTTTGATTACGGCACCAAACATATCGGCGTTGCCGTCGGACAGCAGATCACCCACACCGCCACCGCACTGGAAACACTGGCCCTGCGCCACAACCGGCCGGACTGGAGCGCCATCACGCGCCTAGTCGCCGAGTGGCAACCGCAGGCCTTCCTGGTCGGTGTGCCGCTGAACCGCGACGGCAGCGAAAATCCCGTCACGCGCGCGGCGCGCCGCTTTGGTCACCAGTTGCACGGGCGTTATCAGCTTCCCGTGCACAGCATCGATGAACGCCTGTCGTCGCATGCCGCCGCAGACCTGATGGAAAATGCGCCGGTGCGCAAGGCGCGCGGCGATGTCGACAAATTCGCGGCGCAGATCATCCTGCAAACCTGGCTCAATAATGAACTCGTAAATCACCACCCCGGTGCGCATCCATGAACGCCCTGCCTGACACGGACACACTCCTCGCGGACATGGCGCAAGCACTGCGCGCCCTGCTCACGCAGGAGCACAAGGCAGACGCGGCGATGATCGGCATTCACACCGGCGGCGCGTGGGTGGCAAAACGCCTGCATCAATTGCTGAACATGAATCAGCCGCTGGGCACTCTGGATATCTCGTTCTACCGTGATGACTTCACGCGTATCGGCATGCATCCGCAGATCAAGCCTTCGCATCTGCCGTTCAACGTGGATGAGCGTCACATCATACTGGTGGATGACGTGCTCCATACCGGCCGCACGATCCGCGCCGCACTGAACGAAATCTTCGACTACGGCCGTCCGGCGAGCGTGACTCTCGCCGTGCTGGTCGAGCGCCCCGGGCGGGAGTTGCCGATAGAGGCGCGCGTCGCGGGCTGCCACTTGGCGCTGGTGCACAACGAGTATGTAAAATTGGGCGGGCCGGATGAACTGCACCTCACGGTGCAACGCAAGACATGAGCAACAATATACAAATCGACAACAGCGGACGCCTGCGCCACTTCCTCACGATAGAGGGGCTCAATCGCGCGCTGCTCACGGAAATTCTCGACACTGCCGAGTCGTTCGCTGCAGTGGGCGAACAGACGGTGAAAAAAGTACCGCTGCTGCGCGGCAAGACCATCGTCAATCTGTTTTTCGAGCCGAGCACGCGCACGCGCACCACGTTCGAGCTCGCCGCCAAGCGCCTGTCCGCCGACGTGCTCAACATCAACGTGTCAACCTCCTCCGCCACCAAGGGTGAAACGCTGCTCGACACGCTGCGCAACCTGGAGGCGATGCACTGTGACATGTTCATCGTGCGCCACTCCGAAAGCGGCGCGGCGCATTTCATCGCCAGCCACGTGGCGCCGCACGTGAGTGTCATCAACGCGGGCGACGGGCGTCATGCGCACCCCACGCAGGCCATGCTCGACATGTTTACCCTGCGCCGGCACAAGCCGGACTTCGGCAGATTGTGCGTGGCGATTGTGGGCGACATCATGCACTCGCGCGTGGCGCGCGCGCAGATACACGCGCTCACTACGCTGGGCGTGGCCGAGGTGCGTGTGATCGCACCGAAGACCCTGCTCCCGGCGCAGATCGAAAGCCTCGGCGTGCACGTCTATCACGACCTGCGCGCGGGGTTGCGCGGCGTGGATGTCATCATGACGCTGCGCCTGCAGCACGAGCGCATGCTGGGCGCGATGCTGCCGAGCGAGCGTGAATATTTCCATCTCTACGGCCTGACCGAAGAAAAACTGGCTTATGCCAAACCCGATGTCATCGTCATGCATCCGGGGCCGATCAACCGCGGTGTCGAGATCGACTCGCGCGTCGCCGACGGCGGCCACTCGGTGATTCTGCAACAGGTCACCCACGGCATCGCGCTGCGCATGGCGATCATGACCCTCGCCATGCGCAGCGGAAAGGAAGAATGATGCGCATCATCATTAAAAACGGCCGCGTCATCGACCCCGCGCACGGCATCGACAAGGTGCAGGACGTGTATGTCGCCGACGGGCGCATCGTGGCGCTCGGCAAAAAACCGGACGGCTTCAGCGCCGACCTCAGCATCGACGCGCGCAACCGGATCGTGTGTCCGGGACTGGTGGACCTCTCCGCGCACCTGCGCGAACCCGGCGCCGAACACAAGGCCACCATTGCAAGCGAGACGCGCGCCGCAGCGGCAGCGGGCATCACCACGCTGTGCTGCCCGCCGGACACCGATCCGGTCACCGACACACCGGCGGTGGTGGAACTGATACGCCGCCGCGCGGAACAGGCGGGGCTGGCGCACGTCATCCCGCTCGGTGCGCTCACCAGGGCGCTGGCCGGTAACGAGCTGAGTGAAATGGCGGCGCTACAGCGAGCCGGATGTGCGGGCCTGAGCAACGCACGGCGCCCCATCAGCAACACGCTGGTACTGCGCCGCGCCATGGAGTACGCCGCCACGTATGGCATCACCGTATTTCTGCACGCCGAAGACAGCGCACTCGCCAACGGCGGCTGCGCCCATGAAGGCGCCGTCGCCACGCGCCTCGGCCTGCCCGGCATTCCGGAGTCCGCCGAAACCGTGGCGCTCGCGCGTGACCTCGTGCTCATCGAACAGACCGGCGTGCGCGCGCATTTCTGCCGCCTCTCCAGCGCACGCGCGGTACGCATGATCGCGCGCGCCCGGCACGACGGGCTCAACGTGACGGCGGATGCCAGCGCGCACCATTTATATCTCACCGAGATGGACATCGGCCATTTCAACAGCCAGTGCCACGTGCTGCCGCCGCTACGCACGCTGCGCGACCGCGACGGCCTGCGCCAGGGCCTCGGCGACGGCACGCTAGCCGCCGTCTGCTCCGATCATCAGCCGCACGAATCCGATGCCAAGCTCGCGCCGTTTACCGAAACCGAGCCCGGCATCTCCGCGCTCGAAACCCTGCTGCCGCTCACGCTGCGCCTCGCCGATGAAAAGGTGCTGTCACTTTCCGATGCGCTTGCACACCTCACCTGCAACCCCGCGCGGATACTCGGCCTCGACGCAGGCACACTGGAAACGGGCCAGGCAGCGGACATCTGCATCTTCGACCCCGAGTGCTACTGGACACTCAGCGCAGACACACTCGTCAGCCGCGGCCACAATACGCCGTTCCTGGGCTGGGAACTCAAGGGCCGCGTGACGCATACGCTATTAAATGGGAAAGTGATATATGAATTTAACAATACGAGTAGGTTGGGTTAGGCGCGGTTTTTTGCGCCGTAACCCAACAAAGACCGACGGTGTTGAAGTTTGAGTTTGTTGGGTTACGCGATAAAGCCGCTAACCCAACCTACATGACTCGCCACTCGCCACTATCATGAAGAAACATCGCGACACTATTTTCGTCGAAGACGCCGAGGTGCTTGCACATCAGGCCTGCGCAGGCAATCAATATATCTTGCGCGTGCGCGCGCCGGAAATTGCCGCACGCGCAACGCCGGGAAGTTTCGTGCATCTGACTTGTGACCCGTTGCTGCCCATGCGCCGTCCGCTCTCGCTCATGCGTGCGGATGCGAAGGCAGGCTGGGTGGAGGTGCTTTACAAAATCACCGGCCTCGGCACACGCCTGCTGGCAGGGCGCAAGACCGGTGAGCGACTCAGCGTGATGGGGCCGATCGGTGTGCCGTTCACGGCACATGAAAATAAACCGCGCGCGCTGCTGCTGGGCGGTGGCGTCGGTATTCCGCCCATGATCTTTCTCGCCGAAATTTTACACCGCCAAAAGAAATATCAACCGTTTGTCATTATGGGTTCGGAGATTCCCTTCCCCTTCAGCGCGCGCCCGTCAAAAATCATGGTGCCGGGCATGCCGGAGGGCGTCATTGCCGCCATGCCGCTGATGGAGGACTGGGGCATCGCGAGCCGTCTCGCCAGCCTGCAAGGCTACCCCGGCTGCTTCGATGGCTACGTCACCGGACTCGCACGTCATTGGCTCGAAGCCTTGAGCGCGCAACAGCGTGATGAAGTGGAGATTTTCGCCTGCGGCCCGCAGCCCATGCTCAAGGCCTGCGCGCAACTCGCGCGCGAGTATGGCCTGCCGTGCCAGGTATCGCTGGAGGAGTTCATGGCCTGCGCGGTGGGTGGCTGCGCGGGTTGCGTGGTCGAGGTAAGCACCGCGCAGGGCCCAGCGATGAAACGCGTGTGCGTGGACGGCCCGGTGTTTGACGCCTTACAAGTAGCAAGTTTAAAGTAGCAATGTAGGTCACGGTGCGCGCAGCGCTCCGTGACGCAGTGATTGTCAGGCAGCTTCGCTGCCTGACCTACGCCTGATTTTTAGTATCTATTAGCGACAATCCCGCCGACGCATCGCCCAGCTTTTTTACACCGTCCTTCTCACTCAGCTTGATCATCAGACGCAGTTCGTTGGCGGAGTCGGCATTGCGGATCGCATCGTCGTAGCTGATCTCGCCTGCGGCAAAAAGCTCGTATAACGCCTGATCGAAGGTCTTCATGCCCAACTCGTTGGAGCGCGCCATCAGCGCCTTGAGCTCGTGCACCTCGCCCCTGAGGATGAAATCTGAGGCGAGCGGCGTGTTCAACAATATTTCGACTGCGGCACAGCGGCCCTTGCCGTCCGCAGTGGGAATCAAACGCTGCGCGACCACGGCCTTGAGGTTGAGCGACAAATCCATCAGCAACTGCGCGCGGCGCTCTTCCGGAAAGAAGTTGATGATGCGATCCATCGCCTGATTGGCGTTGTTCGCATGCAGGGTGGATAAACACAGGTGGCCGGTCTCGGCGAAGGCGATGGCATAGTCCATGGTTTCGCGCGCGCGTATCTCGCCCACCAGTATCACGTCCGGCGCCTGACGCAGGGTGTTTTTCAATGCCGCGTCAAAACTCTCGGTATCCACGCCCACCTCGCGTTGCGTGACGATGCAACCCTTGTGCTGGTGCACGAACTCAATCGGGTCTTCGATGGTGATGATGTGGCCGGTACTGTTTTCATTGCGATAACCCACCATCGCGGCCAGTGAAGTGGATTTGCCGGAGCCGGTCGCGCCGACAAAGATCACCAGCCCGCGCTTGGTCATGGCGATGTCCTTGAGTATCGGCGGCAGGCGCAGTTGCTCGAAATTCGGGATCACGGTTTCGATCTTGCGCAGCACCATGCCCACGCGCTGCTGCTGCACGAATACATTGACGCGGAAACGCCCAACGCCCTCGGGATTGATGGCGAAATTGCATTCACGCGTGCGCTCGAATTCTTCGCGTTGCCTGGCATCCATCAGACTCAGCGCCAAGGCGCGTGTCTGCTCCGCGCTGAGCGCGGCCTGCGCCACCGGAGCGATAGCGCCATTCACCTTGAGACTGGGCGGAATACCCGCGGTGATGAACAGGTCCGAGGCATTCTTCTGCACCACCATCTTCAGCAGATCACTGAAATCCATTGCGCACTCCTGTCAGGACACCCTGCTACTTGAAGGTGTCCTTGTTCATGGCGTAACCGCGTGCCTCCGCCTTGTCCACCTGGCCGCGCGACACCATGCCTTGCATGCACTGATCGAGCGTCTGCATGCCCGTGGCCTGCCCGGTCTGGATCGACGAATACATCTGCGGCACCTTGTTTTCGCGGATCAGGTTACGGATCGCCGGCGTGCCGATCATGATCTCGTGCGCCGCGATGCGCCCGCCACCCACCTTTTTCAGCAGCGCCTGCGACACCACCGCGCGCAGGCTCTCCGACAGCATCGCGCGCATCATGTCCTTTTCCGCCGCCGGGAACACGTCGATGATGCGGTCGATGGTCTTGGCCGCGGAGCTGGTGTGCAGCGTGCCGAACACCAGATGCCCGGTCTCGGCGGCGGTGAGCGCAAGGCGGATGGTTTCCAGGTCACGCATCTCGCCTACCAGGACAATATCCGGGTCTTCGCGCAGCGCCGAGCGCAACGCCTCATTGAAGCCCAGCGTGTCGCGATGCACCTCGCGCTGGTTGATCAGGCACTTCTTGCTCTCATGCACGAACTCGATGGGGTCTTCCACCGTGAGAATGTGGCCGAATTCCCTGTCGTTGATGTAGTCGATCATCGCCGCGAGCGTGGTGGATTTGCCTGAACCGGTCGGGCCGGTGACCAGCACCACGCCGCGCGGCTGGTCGATGATCTCCTTGAATATGGCCGGGCAGCCGAGCTCATCCAGGGTTTTGATCTTGGACGGAATGGTGCGGAACACGCCGCCCGCGCCGCGATTGTGATTGAAGGCGTTGACGCGGAAGCGCGCGAGGCCGGGGATTTCAAACGAAAAGTCGGTCTCCAGAAATTCTTCATAATCCTTGCGCTGCTTGTCGTTCATGATGTCGTAGATCAGCGCATGCACCTCCTTGTGCTCCAGCGGCGGCAGATTGATGCGGCGGATGTCGCCATCCACGCGGATCATCGGCGGCAAACCGGAAGAAAGATGCAGGTCGGAGGCGTTGTTTTTTACGCTGAAGGCAAGCAGTTCGGCAATGTCCATAAAACGTCCTGCTGGTATGATGTAACTGGATAGGACTAAGGTACAACGTACACCGCATGCATGCAACCCAATCACTGGCCAACCGCATCGAAGCCGTGCGCGAACGGATTGCGCGCGCCGAGATTCGCTACGGACGCGCGCCGGGCTCGGTGCAACTCGTGGCGGTGAGCAAAACCGTACCGGTCGAAACGATTGCAAGCGCCTGCCGCGAATGCGGGCAAACACGCTTCGGCGAAAATTATCTGCAAGAGGCCCTGCCCAAAATCACCGCTGCGCTTCTGCAGGAGTGCGCCATCGAATGGCACTTCATCGGGCCGCTGCAGAGCAATAAAACGCAAGGCGTCGCGGCCCGGTTTTCCTGGGTGCACAGCGTCGACCGGCTCAGCATCGCGCAGCGTCTGAGCGCGCAACGCCCGGCGCACCTGCCCCCGCTCGATGTCTGCCTGCAGGTCAACATCAGCCGTGAGCCGGGCAAATCCGGCGTCGCTCTCACTCACCTGCCGGAACTCGCCACGGCGGTGGCCGGGTTGCCGCATCTGCGCCTGCGCGGGCTCATGACCATACCCGCACCGTGTCATGAACTTGAACAACAACGCCTGCCGTTTCACGCCCTGCGTGCGGCATTCGATGACCTGCGTGCGCGCGGCCTGATGCTCGACACGCTTTCGATGGGCATGTCGGAGGATTTCGAGGCCGCTATCGCCGAAGGCGCCACACTGGTGCGCGTGGGCAGCGCGATTTTTGGCCGCCGGGCATAAACTGTGGTATCTATAACGTCCCATACGCTACACTTCAGACAATGAAAAACACCATCGTCTTTATCGGCGGAGGCAACATGGCGCGCAGCCTGATGGGCGGCCTCATTGCCGACGGCTGTGCGCCCAAACAACTGTGGGTCACCGACCCCAATCAGGATAAACTTGCCGGCCTGCAACGCGACTTTTCCGTACACACCACCACCGCCAACCTCGATGCCGCACAGCACGCCGATGTGCTGGTGCTCGCGGTCAAACCGCAGGCGCTCAAGGCAGTGGCGCATGAGCTTGCCCCGCTGCTGCAGCGGCGCAAGCCGCTCGTCATCTCCATCGCCGCCGGGATACGCACCGGCGCACTTGTCGCCTGGCTCGGCGGCGATCTCGCGCTGGTGCGCGCCATGCCCAACACCCCCGCGCTGGTGCGCAGCGGCGCCAGCGCGCTGTATGCTAACGCCCTGGTGTCGGAGGCGCAACGCAGTCAGGCGGAAAATATCCTGCGCGCCGTGGGCCTCGCGTTATGGCTCACGGATGAAGCGCAGATGGATGCGGTCACCGCGCTCTCCGGCAGCGGGCCGGCGTATTTTTTTCTGGTGATGGAAGCGCTCGAAGAGGCCGCCATGCGGCTCGGACTGCCGCGCGAGACCGCGCACCTGCTCACACTGGAGACGGCGTTCGGCGCGGCCAAGATGGCGCTCGAAAGCAGCGAGGGCTGCGGTGCACTGCGCGCGCGCGTCACCTCGCCGGGCGGTACCACCGAGCAGGCACTGCGCGTATTGCAGGAAGGCCGTATCGAAGCATTGTTTGAAACCGCACTGCGGGCGGCACATGCGCGCTCGGCGGAGCTTGCCACGTTACTGGGGGGTGCAGCATGAGCGGCGGTTATTTCAGCAACGCCGGTGTGTTTCTGATTCAAACCGTATTCGGCATGTACATCCTGGCGGTGTTGTTGCGGCTATTGTTGCAGATCGTGCGTGCCGATTTTTATAACCCATTCTCGCAATTTCTGGTGAAGATCACCAATCCCGTACTCGTGCCGCTGCGGCGCGTGATCCCGGGGCTGTTCGGCGTTGATCTCGCTTCGGTGCTGCTGCTGCTGGCACTGCAAATGGTAAAGCTCGCACTCATCGGCCTGCTGATCGATCAGGGCTGGCACCTGAGCGGCCTGCTGCTGCTTGCCGCCGCCGACCTGCTCTCGCTGCTGCTCAATGTGTTTCTGTTTTCGATTTTGATTCAGGTGATTTTAAGCTGGGTGCGTCCGGGTGAACACAATCCGCTCACCGCGCTGTTGTACAACCTCAATGAGCCGCTGCTGGCGCCGGCACGGCGCATACTGCCGCCGATTTCAGGGCTGGACCTGTCGCCGATAGTGGTGCTGGTCGCGCTGCAACTGGCGTCGATGCTGGTGGTCGCGCCGCTGTCCGACCTGGGGCGTGCGTTCGCGCTGGGTTAGGTGCGTGAAACGCACCCTACGTTATGTCGCGCCTGAACCGTAGCGCGGGAGTTGTGTGCGTATCTCCTCAAGCGCGGTGTGCACAGCCTGATATTCCCGCTCTATCAGAGGCAGCCTGGTGCTTACCTGCGCCAGATCGCCATCGCGCCCCAGCTTCTCAATCTCCATGCCCAATGCGGAAAGTGCCGTCGCCCCGAGATGCGCGCTGGTGGACTTCAGGCTGTGGGCGGTACGATATACTGCCTGCACATCGCCCTGCATCAGCGCCTGGCGCAGCGCATTGAGCAGCGGCGGTGTATCGGTGAGATATAAGTCGATCATCTCGCTCAATAGATCCGGCATACCGTCCACCTGTAATGCGCGGATATTATCCAGCACCTTCTTGTCTATCGGAGACGCACGCACCTCTGGGGCTGTACTTTCTACTTTTACGTCGCCGATCATGATATTCAATCCGGACGGCAACCAGCGCTCCAGAGCGGTACGTAATTGTTCGATACTTACCGGCTTGGCGAGATAATCATCCATGCCCGCCTCGAGGCAACGTTTGCGGTCGCCACTCATGGCGTTGGCCGTCATGGCGATGATCGGCGTATGGTGTTTATGCGCAACCTCGCCGGCACGGATCATACGCGCGGCCTCATAACCGTCCATCTCCGGCATCTGACAATCCATCAGAATCAGCGCGTAGGCGTGTGCCTGCGCCATGGCCACGGCCTCTGCGCCATTTTCTGCCGTATGCGCGGTCATATTCAGTTTCTTCAGTTGAGTCAGGGCGAGCTTGCGGTTGACGGCATTATCCTCCACCAGCAGAATCAACCCGGACGACTGTGCCGGTGGTCTCTCGACATGCACGCGCTGCAACGGATCGTCTTCCACCACCGGTACACGCATACCGGCAATCTGGGAGTTCGCGCCCAAGGTGGGTGCGTCGCCCCATTCTCCGGTGGTGTCTTCCGCTATCGGCTTCAAATGTCTGCGTGTAAACGGCAGCGCAAACCAGAACGTGGAGCCCTTGCCCGGTTCGCTCTCGATACCCATCATGCCGTCCATCAGTTCCACCAGATGCTTGCAAATGGAAAGACCCAGGCCGGTGCCGCCGTATTTACGCGTGGTGGAGCCGTCCGCCTGTGTGAACGGCTGAAACAACTTTGTCCTTGCCTGCTCAGAGAGGCCGATGCCGGTGTCACTCACGGCAATGCGCACGGTACAGCGCATGTCGTCACGCCGCTCCTGCGTTACGCACACCATCACATCGCCATGCTCGGTGAACTTGATGGCGTTGCTCACCAGATTGAGCAGCACCTGGCGCACGCGCATCTGATCACCATTGAGCAGCGGCGCAATATCCGGGGCTATCGATGACAGCAGCGACAGTTTCTTTTGCCGTGCACCCGGCGCCATGAGCTCGATCACCGACTCCACGACTTCGTGCAGGGAGAAATCTCTTTGCTCAAGCCGCATCTTGCCTGCCTCGATTTTGGAAAAATCAAGGATATCGTTGATGATATCCAGCAGGCTGACACCTGATTTCTGCAGGGTGCGCAGATAATCCCGCTGCTCGGTGTCGAGCGGCGTGTCGAGCATCAGCTCCGCCATGCCAAGAATGGCGTTCATCGGCGTGCGTATCTCATGGCTCATGTTGGCGATGAATTCTGATTTCAGACGCAGCGCCTCCAGAGCCTGGTCGCGCGCCTGCTCCAGCTCCGCCATGACTCTGCGATTTTCACTCTGATGCGCAAGAAATTGTGCGTTGCCCACCATAAAATCTTCGCTGCGCATCGCAAGAGCGCATACCTGCCGCAACTGCTCCGCCTCAAACGGCTTGGGGAGAAAATCGGTGGCACCACTCAGCATCACCGTCTCAGACAGGTCCACGGTCGCGTTCTCCGTCATAATGACGACGGCCTGCTTCGGATGCTCAGCGAGTATGGCTTGCAGCACCCCGGTACCGGAGCGCTTTGGCAGCGTCACATCAAGCAACACCAGTTCATGGCGGCGTGCGCGCCACGCCTCCACCCCGGCTGCACCATCTCTGGCAATTTCTATGTCGAAACGCCGTTGCAGCATTCTGCGCGCGAGTTCAGCGGTATCAGCGTCGTCCTCCACAATCAGCAGGCTGGGCTTCTGCATGCCCATGCCTTTGCCCATCAGACAGTCATGTACGGCGCGCGGAACACCATCAAACGTCTGGGTGCTGTTCAGTGCGATAAACCGGGTCACGCCGAACTCTTTTGCGGTAATTTCCGTAATGCGGTCAGTAAACGTATGCGACACCACGATGATAGGTACATCACCAGGGCACTTTAATATCCCCGAGCGGATCATGCGCGACAGCTTCCAGCCGTCGATGTAGGGCATGTGGATATCGGTAATAACGAGATCGACGGCCTGTTCACTCAACTGCCGCAGTGCCTCGCGCCCGTCCCCGGCCTCCAGTAAGCGCTCAAACCCTGCTTGCCGTAATACGCGACACAGCAGCAGGCGGGTATCTGAACTGTCATTGACAATAAGCAGGGTAGGTTGGTGCGCCATGGCGACCCTCTACTGCGGCAAGCCGGTTCCATCCCGGAGTATCTGGCCTAGCGTCTGTTTTATGATAATCAGGCGGATGATTTCATGCAGATAGCGTGCAAAAAAAGCGGGGTGGCTATGGGCACATCCCTTCCCACGCCACCCCAAGCTTAGGAGCGTAACCTTACATGAGGTTCCGTGAAATAACTTGCAAGCAGGATGCCAAGATGGCTGTTTTTATAAAAATGTATGGGAATTTCACTTAGACCAGGTGCAAAACGGCCGCCTGATCTGACATACATCAGCCGCGGTACTCGGCTTCCACCGTGTTACCGTTGCCCTTGTAAACCAGCGTTGAACACATTGAGCGTGCCAGCGCGATGCCGCGCCCGAATTTTTCCTTGTTGTCATCCAGCATGGAATAGACCTTGTCCACATCGAATCCCTGCCCTGAATCCTCGACGCGCATCTTTATCAGCCTGCCTCCGACAACTGGAGATTGTTCAAGACGGATAGACACATGGCCCTGTGCCAGCTTTTCGAGCAGCTCGTTGCGCTTAGTGTAGTAGCTTTCAAAGCCATCGAAGGTGGCCTTCTTAGAGGAATCCAGCTCCAACAGGCCATGCTCGACCGCATTGTTGACGAGCTCACTCAGCACCGTGTACACATGTATGCGCTGTCCTTCGGACAATTTCGTTTGCACCAGCCAGTTCATCAGCACCGGCAACGGGTCGATCTTTCTCAGCGTGCCCACCCCCAGCCTCAGTTCCAGAGACCAGGCTGTGGCGAGTGTGCCTGAGGGTCCCTCGGTGACGCCATCCATGAGTTCGCCCGAGAGCCCCTCACACTGCAACTCCAACAGTGAAATATCATCGTGCGCCTCATGGCCATCCATGAACTTGGTGATGCCGTCCTTCACCGCGTCAAACACCGCTGCGGCGGACCCTGCCGCGTGCACCGCATGATCGAGGCCCGTCATATTGAATTGCTGGCCGCTACTGTTTTGCGCCTCAATGAGTCCATCGCTGTACAGCAACAGAGAGTGCACATCGCTTAATGGGATGACTTCAGGATGGCGGTCAAAGTCGGCGCCACCCACCACACCCAAAGGCAGTTTGGTAGAGAGGATTTTACGCGTGATGCGGCCTTCGGCATCAATGACCAACACAGGCGGCAGGCTGCCATTCCAGACCTCGACTCGTTTGCGCACGCCGTCAATGCTGATAAGGCAAGCCGCGCAGAAGTGACCGGTAGGCAACAAGTAGTGCAGTTTTCTGTTGATCTCCGCCGCGATGTCGGCAAGACAAAACCCTTTTTTCGTCATGCTGAAAAAAATATCCGACACCGGTATGGCGCCCAGGGCCGCGGCCAGACCGTGTCCGGTGAAGTCTCCCAGCATCACATACAATTGCCCGCCGGGGCTGCGCTCATAGACCAGGAGGTCACCGCTGAAGTGGCCGACCGGATACATCCATTGACGCAGGCAGTTGATATTTTTCGGCTGCTTCGAAATAACGGCGTTAAACACATGCCGCGCCAGCTTGATCTCGTTCTCCAGTTTTCCCTGGTGCCTCTCAAGCTCCTGCTTCTGCCGCGCCAGCATGCCGTACAAGGCATGAATACGGTCGAAGGCATCGACCTTCGCCTTGATCAGCGTATAGTTATAGGGTTTGGAAAGAAAGTCGTCGCCTCCATACTCCACACAGCGCGCAAGCTCCGCATCATCAGTGAGCGAAGTAAGAAAGATGACGGGAATAAATTGTCCAACGTCGCCGCTGTGCCGCTTGATTTGTCGCACCGCCTCGTAGCCGTCCATCACCGGCATGAGCACATCCATCAGCACCATATCCGGCAGCTCCTGCATGAACAATGCAACGCCTTCCTCACCGTTGCCTGCCAGCAGTACCTGATGCCCCATGCGGGCAAGTATCGCGCGCAGCTCTGCGCGATTCAGGCGGTCATCTTCCACCACCAGTATCCTCATATTGAATTATTGCGCCCCCACCAGTCTCGTATTTCATCGCCGGAACGCAGCGAGACATCACTCGATATTGAACAATTTATTAAAATTCGAGATGCCCAGAATGTCCTTTATTTCCTGATTGCAGTGAACAATGACAATGTGCGCACCCTTGCCCGCCCGCTCACGCAGCATCAGCAGCATGCCGAGCGCTGAGCTGTCGATATATTCCGTCGCGCCAAAATCGATAATGTACTTTGCAGGTACACTACCGCCCCCCAGCGTCTGCTCGTAGGCGGCGCGGAATTCCTTATGCACATTAAAGTCAAACCGTCCCGCGACCCGGATGGTCATTTCACCATTGCTTGCGCTCACCGATACCTGCGCCATAACATCCTCCGCTCGATTTCTACATCTCTGTTACATGTGTCAGAACAGGTCCACGCCGCCGACCGCGAGATTGCGCCGGTCTACCGCCTTTTTCTCGGAGTGTTTGAAGGTCTCACGCGCTTCCGCCAGCATCGACTTCTGGGCCATCACCCATTACCTTGCGTACCTGTTGCTACCATATCAGCCTTGCGCGACAGCTTGCGCACCTCATCGGCCACGACCGCGAATCCCCGCCCGGCATCACCCGCACGCGCCGCCTCGATAGCGGCGTTCAGCGCAAGCAGATTGGTTTGACCAGTGATTTCCCTGGCGTCATTCAACATCGCACCGGCGGCGTTGGTCTGTGCCACCATAGCGTCCAGCTTGTCGACCAAGGCCATGCTGTTATTGCAGACCTCCAGAATATTCACGATAAATAAATCCAGAATCTTCCCGATTTCATTGGTAAATTGATGCCAATTCGCAGACTTCCGATTCGCGCTGTTACTGTCATCTGGAGTCCCTGCCATCAACGACAGCAATACTTTTTCTTCATCGCGTGATGCGGCCTCCAGGCTGGTAAATCTGTCGGTGAGGTTCACGATGGCATGGCGCAGGATCGTCTCCACCTGCGCGACCTCGCCCTGCATCCTGACCAACTGCTGACTCGCCTCTGCGGCAATCTGACCGAGTGCGGCCTCATATTCGCAGGCGGTGTTGTTGACCTGCCCCATGCGGCTGGCTTGCATCTGGCGCTCATTGTTCAGCGCCTTCACGGCGCTGCGCGAC
>JAURVQ010000032.1 GCA_030655395.1 Gammaproteobacteria bacterium
GTCGGTGTTGGTTTCGCCCGGCACCTTGAACACGGTGACGGTGATTTCATCGGCGAGTGGCGCGCGCTGCGTGAACCACGCGGCGTCGGCCCATGACTGGAGCACCTGCTGCGCATGGCGATTGTGCGCGGCCTTTTTAACCACATCGTGATACGCGTCGAAGATCAAGAGCGTAGTGGCGAGCGCCTGCGCCGCCGTGGGCGCAAGTTTCTCGTCATCCAGTAGATCGATGAGCGGGTGAATGTTGTAACCGCCCAGCATGGTGCCGAGCAGTTCCGTTGCATGTGTGCGGGTGATGAGCGGACTCGTTGCTTCGCCGCTCGCCACTGCGGCCAGAAACCCGGCCTTCACATAGGCCGCCTGATCCACGCCCGGCGGCACACACTGGGTAACAAGCTCCAGCAAGAACTCGCCCTCACCGGCGGGCGGGTTTTTCAGTAATTCGACCAGTTCGGCGGTTTGTCTGGCGTTGAGCGCGAGCGGCGGCAGGCCGTGCGCGGCACGCTCGGCGACATGGAGGCGGTAGTTTTTCAGCACGTGTCTGATCCTGTGTACGAGACCCTCATTTTATCGCTTTCGCACGCGCGCCGATACGGCGTATTTTGTCAGCCAGCAGTGCATGTGATTTTTCCCGCAAGACGGGCACGACCTCGCGCTCAAACCACGGATTGCGTCTGAGCCACATCAGGTTGCGCGGCGAGGGGTGCGGCAACGGCAGATAATGCGGCAGATACTCGCGCCACGCGCGCACGGTTTCGGTCAGGGTGGGTTTGCGGCGTTGGCCCAGGTAATGGCGCTGTGCGTACTGGCCGATCAGCAGGGTGAACTCGATCTGCGGCAGCGCCGCGTGCAGCGGCGCGCGCCACAGTCCGGCGCATTCCGGGCGCGGCGGCAGGTCGCCGCCCTGGCCCTTGCCGGGATAGCAAAATCCCATCGGCAAAACGGCGATCAACGCCTCGTCGTAAAACGTCTCCCGATCCACCTCCATCCATGCGCGCAGCCGGTCGCCGCTGGGGTCGTTCCACGACAACCCGGTGGCGTGTACGCGCGTCCCAGGCGCCTGCCCCACGATCAGCAGCCGTGCCGTGGTGCTGGCGCGTACGATGGGTCTGGGGCCGAGCGGCAGGTGCGCCTCACAGGCGCGGCAGGCGCGTACTTCCATGAGTAGCCTATCTAGGCGGGTAGCGGTCTTGGGCATGGGAAAGGCTATGATTTGGCTACGTTTAATTGTACTCTTAATGGCATGGAACTGAGCACACTCATGGCCATTTCGCCGCTCGACGGGCGCTATGGCAATAAAACGGCGGCGCTGTCGCCCATCTTCAGCGAATACGGCCTGATGCGCCATCGCGTGCTGGTCGAGGTGCGCTGGCTGCAGTGGCTGGCGCGTGAGCCGAAAATTCCCGAGGTGGCGACGCTCAGCGCGCAGGCGAATACGGCGTTGA
>JAURVQ010000042.1 GCA_030655395.1 Gammaproteobacteria bacterium
CCAACATTTGTCAGGAGGAAAGATTATGTTGAGATGGGATGAACCAGTTTCCGGCGCAGACCTTGCCGCACACAATGGCGTGATGGCTGTTGCCGATGCTGTGGTGTTGGAGGATGCACCCACTGTTGCCGCAAATGCGGGGGCGATAGGCGTGGAGAATCTGGAGATGGGCGCGTCGCGCATTCGCGTCGACGACAAGAAGATCATCAACTGCCGTGCCGACCTGAACCAGTTGGTGCCGTTCAAGTACACCTGGGCGTGGGACAAATATCTTGCGGCCTGCACCAACCACTGGATGCCGCAAGAGATCAACATGTCCGCCGACATCGCGCTGTGGAAAGACCCGAACGGGCTCACGCCCGATGAGCGCACCATCATCAAGCGCAGCCTGGGTTATTTCTCCACCGCCGATTCGCTGGTGGCGAACAATCTGGTGCTGGCGGTGTACCGTCACATCACCAATCCGGAGTGCCGCCAGTACCTGCTGCGTCAGGCCTTCGAGGAGGCGCTGCACACCCACGCCTACCAGTACGTCATCCAGAGCCTGGGCATGGACGAGGCCGAGATATTCAACATGTACCGCGAAGTGCCGAGCGTGCACGACAAGGCCGCGTTCAGTCTGCCCTTCACGCAGGAGTTGTGTGACCAAGACTTCAAGACCGGCACGCCGGAAGCCGACCAGCGCCTGCTGCGTAACCTGATTGGTTTCTACGTGATCGTGGAAGGCATCTTCTTCTACGTCGGTTTCGTGCAGATGCTTTCCTTCGGGCGCCGCAACAAGATGATCGGGGCCTCCGAACAGTTCCAGTACATCCTGCGCGATGAATCCATGCACATGAATTTCGGCATCGACGTCATCAACCAGATCAAGTTCGAGAACCCGCACCTGTGGACGACGAAATTCTGCGACGAGATCGCCGCGCTGATCCGCGCCGCCGTGGAACTGGAGTACCGCTACGCGGTGGATACCATGCCGCGCGGCGTGCTGGGCCTGAACGCCGCCATGTTCAATGACTACCTGAAGTTCATTGCCAACCGCCGCTGCGTGCAGATCGGCCTGCCGGAGCAATACCCCGGCGCCAGCAACCCCTTCCCCTGGATGAGCGAAGTGCTGGATCTCAACAAGGAGAAGAACTTTTTCGAGACGCGCGTCATTGAATATCAGACCGGCGGCGCGTTGAGCTGGGATTAGTGAGGGACTTGTACCAGGAAGCAGTAAAGCAAACGAACATCGCTTGCTTCCTGGTTAAGTGTTGTACCCGTAGTTGTTAACTTCAATCCAGAAGGAGGTATGTATGGCAGTTAAAAAAGCCACTAAAGCCAAGGCCAAACCAAAGGCCAAGGCAAAAGCAAAGCCTAAGGCCAAGGCGACTAAAAAGACTGCGGCCAAAAAGAAAAAATAGGGCCCTTCAGGCAAGGTGGGCCTTGCCCACCTTGCCTGATTTACTCAGGAGTGACGCCCGGTAAGGGCGTCACTCCTGAGTAAATACACTGTTTACCTTACCCCCACCCTGTCCCGCCCCCTAAACATGGGGCGGGGACGTAGCAGAAAGTGTGGTCTTATTTATAGGCTTATCAACAGATAGTATAGTGGACAGGCATATGAACTACTGGCTGATGAAATCCGAGCCCGATATGTTCGGCATCGACGACCTCAAACAGCGCCCCGCGCAGACCGAGCCGTGGGACGGCGTGCGCAATTATCAGGCGCGCAATATGATGCGCGATGAAATGCAGGCGGGCGATCAGGCGTTTTTCTATCACTCCAACTGCGCCGTGCCCGGCATCGCGGGCACGATGAAAATTGTCCGGGCGGGCTATCCCGACGCCAGCGCGTTTGACCCGCGCGGGAAATACCATGACCCGAAGAGCACGCCCGATAACCCGCGCTGGTTTCGCGTGGATGTGCGCTACGTGCGCAAATTCAAACGGCTCATCAGCCTCGCCGAACTCAAGTCGCATCCCGAACTGCGCGGCCTTGCGCTGCTGCGGCGCGGCAACCGCCTGTCCATCGTGCCGCTCTCGGCGGCGCAATGGAAATTCATTCTGTCACTGGAATAGCCACTACCGGAGAATGCCGATGCGCGCACGCTACCTGATGACAGCATTGCTGGGCTGCGGATTGTGGGGCGGGTGCCTGGCCGGCACTGCGGCGGAGTTGCCGTTCGAGACGGCGACGGTGAGCTACCAGGATGTACCGCGCGAGCAGGCCTTCGACGCCGTGATCGAGGCGGTGCAACAGTCCACGGTGTCGGCGCAGGTGAACGGGCGCGTGGTCGAGATCAATGTCGACGTGGGCGATTTCGTGCCGCGCGACGGCGTGCTGATACGCATCCGCAACGCCGAGCAGCGCGCGGGGCTCGCCGCCGGGCAGGCCGCGCTGAGCGAGGCGGAGGCGCGCCACAAGGAGGCGCAGGCGGAGTTCGAGCGCGTCAATAAAATTTACGAAAAACGCCTGCTGCCGAAGGCAGCGCTCGACAAGGCGAGCGCCGACCTCAAGGCGGCACAGGCGCGCGTCGAATCGGCGCAGGCCGGCATGAAACAGGCGGGCGAACAATTAGGCTACACCGTCATCCGCGCGCCTTACAGCGGCGTGGTGCAGAAGCGTCACGTCGAGGTGGGCGAGTCGGTGACCATCGGTCAGCCGCTGATGAGCGGCTATTCGCTGGAGACACTGCGCGCCGTGGCCAACGTGCCGCAGGACATCATGCCCGTGGTGCGCACGCTGAAACAGGCGCGCGTGCGGCTCGATGATCCGGCACACACCGTGACCTCCGAACGCCTTACCTTCACGCCCTACGCCGACGCCGTCACGCACACGTATAAAGTGCGCGCCGAACTGCCGTCCGGCATCGAGTCCGTGTATCCCGGCATGTTCGCCAAGGTGCTGTTCGTCACCGGCACCGACCGCCGCCTGCTCATTCCCGCACGCGCGCTGGTGTTGCGCAGTGAAGTCACGGCGGTGTATGTGGTGGATCGGCACAACCGTGTCGCGCTGCGCCAGTTGCGCACCGGCACGTCCATCGAGCCGGATATGATCGAGGTGCTGGGCGGGCTGGCGGAGGGCGAGCGCATCGCCCTCGATCCGCTGCGCGCCGGCGCCCGGCTGAAGGAGCAACATGGACCCTAAGCTCGGCATTGCGGGCCGCATCGCGCAACGCTTTGCCGGATCCGAAATCACGCTGCTGCTCGGGCTCACCGCGCTGCTGCTGGGTGTCTTCGCCGTGGTGGTCACGCCACGCGAGGAAGAGCCGCAGATCAACGTGACCTTCGCCAACGTATTCATCGCCTACCCCGGCGCCGGCGTGCGCGAAATCGAGAGCCTCATCAGCACACCGGCGGAACAGGTGCTGTCGGAGATCGAGGGCGTGGAGCACATCTATTCGCAGTCGCTGCCCGGGCGCGCGGTGCTCACCGTGCAATTCAAGGTGGGCGAAGACCGCACGCGCGCCATCGTGCGCCTGTATAACGCGCTCTACTCCAATCAGGACTGGCTGCCCGCGAACCTTGGTGTGTCTCAGCCGCTCATCAAGCCCAAGGGCATCGACGACGTGCCCATCGTCACGCTCACGCTGTGGAGCAAAGACCCCGCGCGCGGCGCTTACGAGCTACAACAGGTGGCGCACGCGCTCGAAACCGATCTCAAGCGCGTGAACGGCACGCGCAACATCTACACCGTGGGCGGGCCGAATCAAGTGGTGCGCGTACGCATCGATCCGGTGCGCCTCGCGGGTTTCAATATCGCACTCGACGATCTGCGCAGCGCGTTGCGCTCCGCCAACGTAGCGCAACTGTCCGGCGCGCAGGTGAGAGACGATCAGGAAATCCAGGTCGAGGCCGGACAATTTCTCACCGATGCCGCCGAAATCGGCGCGCTCATCGTGGGCCTGCACAACCACACGCCGGTCTATCTGCGCGACGTGGCCAAAATCGCGCACGGTCCCGCACAACCGGAACAGTACGTGCGCTTCGGCAACCGCACCGATGCGCGCGAGGCGCCGCCCGCGGTCACGCTCGCCATCGCCAAACAGGCAGGCACCAACGCGGTGGTCATCGCCGGGGAGGTGATCGAGCGCATCGAGCAACTCAAGGGCACGGTGGTGCCGGAAGGCGTGGAGGTCAGCGTCACGCGCAACTACGGCGCCACCGCCAACGACAAGGCGCTCCAGCTCATCACCAAACTCATCTTCGCCACCCTCGCGGTGGTGCTGCTGGTGCTCGCCGCGCTCGGCTGGCGCGAGGCGGTGATCGTGGGTGTCGCCGTCGTCATCACGCTCGCGCTCACGTTGTTTGCCTCGTGGGCGTGGGGCTTCACGCTCAACCGCGTGTCGCTGTTCGCGCTCATCTTCTCCATCGGCATACTGGTGGACGACGCCATCGTGGTGGTGGAGAACATCCACCGCCATCGCCTGCTGCACGGCGTGAGCCTGCGTGAGGCGATCCCGCACGCGGTGGACGAGGTGGGAGGGCCGACCATACTCGCCACCTTCACCGTGATCGCGGCGCTGCTGCCGATGGCGTTCGTCAGCGGACTCATGGGGCCGTACATGAGCCCGATCCCGATCAACGCCAGCATCGGCATGCTGATCTCGCTCGCGGTCGCGTTCATCATCACGCCGTGGCTCAGCCTCAAGCTCATGCGCGGGCCTCATGCTCACGGCGCCGAGCGCGACACGCGGCTGGCGGCACGGCTGCACGGTTTCTTCCGGCGCGTCCTCGGCCCGTTTCTGGAGGCTGCCTCCGGCAGGTCGCGGCGGCGCCTGTTATGGTTGGCACTCGCGGTGCTGATTCTGCTTTCGCTGGCGCTGGTCGCGGGCAAGCTCGTGGTGCTGAAGATGCTGCCGTTCGACAACAAATCCGAATTCCAGGTGGTGGTGGACATGCCGGAGGGCGTGAGCGTCGAGCGCACCGCGCGCGTGCTGGATGAGCTTGGGGCTTACCTCAGCACGGTGCCGGAGGTGCGCGACTATCAGACCTACGCCGGCACCGCCGCGCCGATCAACTTCAACGGCCTGGTGCGGCAGTATTATCTGCGCCACGCCGCCAATGCCGGTGACATTCAGGTCAACCTGGTGGAAAAATCTCAGCGCCAGCGCAAGAGTCACGACATTGCGCGCGCGGTGCGTGCGCCGTTGCAGGAAATAGGCAAGCGGTTCGGCGCCAACGTCAAGATCGCCGAGGTGCCGCCCGGGCCGCCGGTGCTGGCGCCGCTCGTCGCCGAGGTGTACGGCCCGGATTACGCCGGTCAGACCCAGGTGGCCGAGGCGCTGACGCAATTATTCGCGCGCACGCCGGATGTGGTGGACGTGGACAACAGCGTGGAGGCGCCCGCGCCCAAACTGCTGGTGCGCGTCGATCAGCAGAAGGCGGCGCTGCTGGGTGTGACGCCGCAGACGGTGGTGACGGCGCTTGCCACCGTGCTCGGCGGCGAAGACGTGAGCTATCTGCACGCTGCGCAGGCGAAATATGCGGTGCCGATCCGGCTCGAATTCAGCCCGGGCGACAAGGCGCAGCTCGCCACACTGCTGGCGCTGCGCGTGCGTGCGCAGAGCGGCGCGCTGGTGCCGCTGTCCGGCTTCACCCACGTCACCGCATCACGGCGCGAGCAGTCCGTCTATCATAAAGACCTGCGCCCGGTGGTGTACGTGGCAGGCGACATGGCGGGCCCGCTCGACAGCCCGCTCTACGGCATGTTCGACATCAGCGCGGCGCTGCGCACGGAACCTGCACTCGCGGGCGTTGCGCTCGCGCAATCTTTCATCCACGCGCCGCAGGATGTCTACAGCTACGGAGTGAAGTGGGACGGCGAATGGCGGATTACCTACGAAACCTTCCGCGACATGGGCATCGCCTATGCGGTGGGGATGGTGCTGATCTATCTTCTGGTGGTGGCGCAGTTCCGCTCCTACCTCACGCCGCTCATCATCATGGCGCCGATCCCGCTCACGCTGATCGGCATCCTGCCGGGGCACGCGCTGCTCGGCGCGCAATTCACCGCGACCTCGATGATCGGCATGATCGCGCTCGCCGGCATCATGGTGCGCAACTCGATACTGCTGGTGGATTTTATCAATCAGCAACTGCGTGCAGGCGTGGCATTGGGCGAGGCCGTCATCAGCGCCGGCGCGGTGCGCACCCAACCCATTCTGCTCACCGGGCTCGCCGCGATGCTGGGCGCGCTGTTCATACTCGACGACCCGATCTTCAACGGCCTCGCGATCTCGCTCCTGTTCGGAGTGCTGGTATCGACCTTACTGACACTGCTGGTGATTCCGCTGCTCTACTACGCCTTCATGCGCAGACGCACTCCATAGCCGCGTTAATACCACTCGCCCGGATTGGCGCGCCTGCGGTAGGCATCCGTAAACATCACCAGAGACGCGAGCACACAGATCAGGCCGGACACGACCAGCGTGCGCGGGAGCCAGCCCATGTCATCCCACATCATCTGTATGTGCTCGAAGAAGTGCAGCAGCGCCGATTGCAGCAGCAGGAGCGAATCAGCGGCATACAGGCCGAGCCATACCAGCGCGATACCGGTCACAAGCAGCGGCCAGCCGAGGGGTGGTACACGCCTCATACGATCATCTCCGGACAGGGTGTGCGGCCATTCTACAACGCCTCGGAGGCGTAGTCTGCAAGCCGTGAGCGCTCGCCGCGCATGAGCGTGATATGTCCGCTGTAGCCCCAGGCCTTGAACCGGTCCACCACATAGGTCAGGCCCGAGGTGGTCTCGGTGAGATACGGCGTGTCGATCTGCGCCACGTTGCCGAGGCACACCACCTTGCTGCCCGGCCCGGCGCGCGTGATCAGCGTCTTCATCTGCTTGGCGGTGAGGTTCTGCGCCTCGTCGAGAATGATGAATTTATTGAGGAAGGTGCGCCCGCGCATGAAATTGAGCGAGCGTATCTTGATACGGCTGCGCAGCAGGTCGTTGGTGGCGGCGCGGCCCCAGTCACCGCCGACGTCGGACTTGGTGAGCACCTCCAGATTATCCATCAGCGCGCCCATCCACGGCGTCATCTTCTCTTCCTCCGTGCCGGGCAGGAAACCGATGTCTTCGCCCACCGGCACCGTCACGCGCGTCATGATGATCTCGCTGTAGCGCTTTTCATCCAGCACCTGCTCGAGGCCCGCTGCGAGCGTGAGCAGCGTCTTCCCCGCGCCCGCGGTGCCGAGCAGCGTGACAAAATCGACCTCGGAATCCATGAGCAGGTTGAGCGCGAAATTCTGTTCGCGATTGCGCGCGTTGACGCCCCACACCGCGTGACGCGCGGTGCGGAAATCGCGCACCAATTCGATTGTCGCACTTTCACCGTCCAGCGCCCGCACGATGGCCTCGAAGCCGCTGTCGTCCGCACTGAACAAAAACTGGTTCGGCTGCCAGTGCGCCACATCCGGGCCGGTGATCTTGTAAAACGTGCGCCCGCTCTCCTGCCACGACGCCATATTCTTGCTGTGCGTGTCCCAGAAATTCGCGGGCAGCTCCGCCGCGCCGCTGTAGAGCAGGTTGACGTCGTCCAGCACCTGATCGTTGTAGTAGTCCTCGGCGTGCACCCCGAGCACCGCCGCCTTGATGCGCAGATTGATGTCCTTGGAGACCAGAATCACCGTGACGTCGCGGTGCTCCTGTTGCAGCGCGATCACCGTGCCGAGGATGTTGTTGTCCGGGCGATGGCCGGGCAGCGCCTCGTGCAGTTCGAGCGGCATGCGGCGGGTCTGGAAAAACAAACGCCCGTGGGCGCCGACCGCCTGACTGAAAGCAGGCAACGCAAGTCCGCAGTCAATCTCTTCCTTGCTCGCGTTGCGCATCAGGTCGTCGAGAAAGCGGCTCACCTGACGCACATTGCGCGCCACCTCCGACAAACCCTTCTTCCCCGCGTCCAGCTCCTCCAGCACCATCATCGGCAGATAGATGTCGTGCTCCTGGAATCGAAATATCGCGGTGGGATCGTGCATCAACACATTGGTGTCGAGCACGAACAGACGCTTGCCGGTGATTTCTTTTCTGGTCATATCCTTTAAATCCCCCTCTCCACCCGGGAGAGGGCCGGGGTGAGGGAAACTCTTGATGAGCTAATCGGCCAGCGCCTGCACCGCCTCTACCACCTCATCCACATGCCCCTCCACCTTCACCTTGCACCATTCCTTGCGCAACACACCGCTTTTGTCAATGAGAAAGGTACTGCGCTGCACGCCCACCACTTCCCTGCCGTACATCATCTTGGGCTGCATGACATCAAACAGCTTGCACACCTTTTCGTCCGCGTCGGAAAGCAGATCGAAGCTGAAGCCTTCCTGCTCCTTGAAGGACTCGTGCGACTTCACGCTGTCGCGCGACACGCCCAGAATCACGGTATTCAGCCTGGCGAAGCGTGCCGAGGCATCACGGAAATTCTGCCCCTCCAGCGTGCAGCCGGGCGTATTGTCCTTGGGATAAAAATAGAGCACGACGTTTTTTCCCTTCAGGGCGGAAAGCGCGATGCGCTTGCCACCGGTGGCGGGCAGTTCGAAATCCGGCACGGCCTTGCCGACACTCACCTTGCTCATGCTGCACCTCGTACATGATCAACCTAGCAACAAAATTCTGTTTGGAACTTATCAATTCGGATCAGCATCGCGGTCTCAAATCCCCCGGCCTGCGGCCACCCCCTTTGCAAAGGGGGTCGAGCGGTAGCGAGGGGGGATTTGTTTCGAAGGGGCCGGTAGCAAAGAG
>JAURVQ010000059.1 GCA_030655395.1 Gammaproteobacteria bacterium
GTAAAAGCCCTGTTTAATCTACCCCCACCCTGGCCCGCCCCCTAAACAGGGGGACGGGGACGTAGCGGAAAGTGTAGTCTTAATTTATGGCTCATCAGTAACAATAACTACTTATGGCACGCGTATTCCGTTGTATCGGACTCATCGGCAAGTTCGGTGACCCCAACGTCGGGGCAACCATCCATGCCCTGAGCGCGCACCTCCGCCAGCGCGGCCTCAAGGTGCTGCTCGACGAGGCGACCGCCGAACTGGTGCCGGGCCACGGGCTCGACATCGCCGAACGCAGCGAACTCGGCAAGCAGTGCGACCTCGTCATCGTCATCGGCGGCGACGGCACCCTGCTCAACGCGGCGCGCTCGCTGGCGAATTACGAAGTCCCGCTGCTCGGTGTCAACCAGGGCCGGCTTGGCTTTCTCGCCGATATCTCGCCCGATCAGATGCTCGAACGGCTGGATGAAATTCTCGCCGGCCAGTATATCGAGGAAGAACGCCTGCTGCTGCACACCGTGATCCACCGCAAAGGTCAACCGGTGAACGGCAGCGATGCCTTCAACGATGTCGTACTGCACAAGTGGAACGCGGCGCGCATGATCGAGTTCGACACGCGTATCGACGGCCAGTTCGTGAACACCTACCGTTCCGACGGCCTCATAGTGGCGACGCCCACCGGCTCCACCGCCTACGCGCTGTCCAGCGACGGACCCATACTCTACCCCACCCTGAATGTCATCGTGCTGGTGCCGATCTGTCCGCACACCATGAGCAACCGCCCGATTGTGGTGGACGGCGACAGCCAGATCGAAATCACCGTGCGCGACATCGCGCAGTCCGGCGCGCAACTGACCTGCGACGGCCAGATCAACCTCGGCGTGCTGGAGGGCGATCTGATCAAAATTTACAAAAAGCACAAACGTGCGCGGCTGATTCATCCCGCCAACCACGACTATTACGAAATGCTGCGCGCCAAACTGCACTGGGGCGAGAAGCTTTAGGGCACCTTTAACCAGTTCCATGCTGACACAGCTTGCCATCCGCGATTTCGCCATCGTCGAACATCTGGAGTTGAGTCTGCGCGCCGGCTTCACCGTCATCACCGGTGAGACGGGCGCGGGCAAATCGATCATGGTGGACGCGCTCGACCTCGCGCTGGGCGGACGCGCCGACAGCGGCGCGGTACGTCACCACGCCGAGCGCGCCGAGGTCAGCGCCGGTTTCGATGTCAGCCGTCTGCCCGCCGTCCAACTCTGGCTCAAGGAACAGGAACTCGACGCCGGCGGCGACTGTCTGCTGCGCCGCACCGTAACACGCGACGGCCGCTCCAAGGGCTACATCAACGGCTCACCGGTGACATTGCAGTTGTTGCAGGAACTGGGCGAAATGCTGGTCGATATCCACGGCCAGCACGAACATCAGTCGCTGCTCAAACGCGACATGCAGCGCCAACTGCTGGACGACTACGCCGGCCACGGCGCCCTGCTCGAACAACTGGCGGGCCATTACCGGCACTGGCGCTCCGCGCAGCGCGAACTCGAAACCCTCCAGCGCAGCGTGGCCGAGCGCGAAGCGCGCCTCGATCTGCTGAACCATCAGGTGCGCGAACTGGAGGCACTGCAACTCGGCCCGGACGAACTGGGCGCGCTCAACGAAGAGCACGCGCGCCTCGCCAACGCGGGACGGCTGCTGGAAACTTCGCACAGCGTGCTGCATGCGCTGTATGAAAACGAAACCGGCTCCACGCTGAGCCAGCTTGCGCGCAGTGCGCTCGAACTGCGCGAACTCAGCGCGTTCGATGCGCGTCTCGGTACGGTGAGCGAACTGCTGGAAGGCGCTTCGATTCAAGTGCGGGAAGCGGCGAGCGAACTGCGCCACATCATCGACAGCCTCGACCTCGACCCCGCGCGCCTCACCACCGTCGAGCAGCGCCTGCGCAGCATTCACGACCTCGCGCGCAAGCATCGTCTGCAACCAGAAGAATTGCCCGCGCTACTGACGCGCCTCAGCGGCGAACGCGACACGCTGCAACACGCGGATACACGCGTCGAGCAATTGCGCGCCGAAGCAGGCACGGCAGAAAATGCCTATCGCGCGCTGGCCCAAACCCTGAGCGCCGGGCGCGCACAGTCCGCGCGTGCGCTGGCGGAAAAAGTGAGCGCTGCGATGGGCGACCTCGGCATGCCGGGCGGACGCTTCGACATCGCCTTCGAGCCACTGGAAGACGCCGCCTTTTCCGCCAGCGGCATGGAGCGCGTGGAATTTCTCGTGAGCGCGAATCCGGGGCAGCCGCCCAAACCGCTCAACAAGGTTGCGTCCGGCGGCGAACTGTCGCGCATCAGCCTCGCCATTCAGGTCATCGCCGCGCAAAGCGGACGCATCCCGACACTGATCTTCGACGAAGTCGACGTCGGCATCGGCGGCGGCATTGCGGAAATCGTGGGGAACCAGTTGCGTACGCTGGGTGAGAGCCGTCAGGTCCTGTGCGTCACCCATCTGCCGCAAGTCGCGGCCCAGGGGCAGCACCATCTTCAGGTCAGCAAACAGAGCGGCAAAGACGCCACGCAACTCAGCGTCAGAGAGCTTTCACCGGAGCAACGCCGCGACGAAATCGCGCGCATGCTAGGCGGCGTGAAGATCACCGAACAGACACGCGCCCATGCCGCCGAAATGCTGGAGCACGCGCAGATACGGAAAACACCCAGGAAGAAAAGTGTGTCGCAGAAATCGCGGATGGAGAGTTGAGGCTGCGTGCGCACGGGCACGCTACGCTTGCTTGCTTTAAATAACTACCAGTAACGCACGCGGCCGACATCCACGTGCACGAAGTCCGAGCGTGGATAATAGCCGACGCCGCCGCCCTGCATGGCGGTCGCCGCTTTACGCACTTGCGCGAGGTCACGTCCCGGCACACGGATGTCGATGGCCTCGCCCTGCAGGTGCAGGCTGTGTTTCGCCACGCCGTGGCCGCGCCCCGCCAGCAGCGCATTGGTTTCCTGCGAGCGGAAACCGGAAATGACATGAAACGGTTCGCGCGTGCCCAGCGTGCCCTTGATGTCATGCAGCAGATCGAGCAGGCGCGGGTCCATGCTGCAAATCTCGTTGTTGCGATGGTCGCGCAGGACGCGATTGATTTCGGTCAGCGCCTCCGGAATGTAGGCGCCACCCACGCAATACACGGCGCTCAATTGCTCGCCGGTGTGGGTGTTATAAAAAGAGAGGCTCCGCTCCACCGTGTTGACGGCGGCTTTGGCTTCCGCCGCAAAAGGCGCGAGGCCTGCGATACCGCCCAGCGCGCCCAGCTTCAAAAAATGGCGCCGGCGCGCATCGTGCACGGCTGCGCCCTCTCTGGGTGCACGTTTCCTGATCCACTCGTTCATTGCTCGGCCTCCTCTGTCCTGGCGGTTATTACGCCCACTTCGCGTGCCAGTCCTTCTTTGTCCTTAATCACCTGCAAGACCCGTTCCCAGTCGATCAGGTCGGTAATCCCGGCCTGTGCGGCAATACTCCGGGCCCTTTGTAACGGATTACCCCCCCTCTTGTAAACATCCCGGTGCACTTCGAGCATGATGCGGCCGTCCGCAAGCTGCGCGAGCAGCACCGGCATATAGATGATTTTGCCCGGCTCGTCCGGTGAAATGCGCGGAAAAAGCTCTGCAATATCATCCGGATGCAGGCGGATACAGCCGTGGCTGCGAAATTTGTAGACGCTGGTAGGTGCGATGGTGCCGTGTATGCCGATGCCGGGCAGACTCAAGCCCAGCCAGTAGCGGCCCAGGGGATTATCCGGCCCCGGCGGCACACGCGTGATGACCTCCTTGCCTTCGCGCGCCATCTCTTCCTGAATCGAGACCGGCACATCCCAGGTCGGATTTTCTTCCCTGATCAGCACCGTAAAGCGGCCGCGCGGGGTTTCCCAGTCCGGCCGCCCCAATCCTACAGGATAGCTGCTGACCAGCGTTTGGGACTGAAAATAATACAGCATGCGCTGGGGTACGTTGATGAGTATGCCTGCCTCCAGCGATTCCGGCACGATATGGAGATTTTCCACCTTCACAACATCGCCGGGGTTGAGGCGTGCGGTAAGCGGCAGGCCGTTCAGACGTGCCAGGCTCGCAAGCTCCACTCCAAAACGGGCGCCGATGCCGGTGAGCGTATCGCCGGGCTGCACCACGTAGTCGGTGTTGCCGCCCACGACCAGTGCGGAGGGGGCCGCTGTCTGCGTGATTGCGGCGGCATGCACCTCCGCGAGCCCGAGCAACAGGCACAGGCCGATGCGTAACATTGTCATAGGTGAAACCAGTAATGTCGCAACGCGGCTGGATTTTATTCTGTTTTTTGTTGCTGGCAGGCGCCACAGATGCCGTAGATGTAAAGCGAATGATCGGTCATGGAGTAACCGGTTTTTTTTGCGATCTCGCGCTGACGTTCTTCAATCACCTCATCCATGAACTCTTCCACTTTGCCGCATTTGACGCAGAGAATGTGATCATGATGTTTGCCTTCATTGAGCTCAAACACCGAATGTCCGCCTTCAAAGTGCTGGCGCGTGACGAGACCGGCAGACTCAAACTGTGTAAGTACGCGATACACGGTAGCCAGCCCCACGTCCTCGCCGCCTTCGAGCAGGGTTTTGTAGATATCTTCCGCGCTCATGTGGCGCATGGCGCTGTGCTCCAGCATCTCCAGAATCTTGATGCGCGGCAAGGTGGCCTTGAGTCCGGCCTTTTTCAAATTACGACTTTCCATGGGGTTCCTCTGCCTCTCCGGCATTTAATCCTGCTCCGGCTTGGAGTATTATTCGCCACTACATGAATAACCCCACACCGATGCAAAAGCTTCTCACTACTCTGGCGCTGTGCGCAAGCCTGATTTTGGCCGCCTGCTCAACGGTCAGCATCCCCGGCCAGTATAAAATCGACATACAGCAGGGCAATGTCATCTCGCAGGAAGCGGTCGCCAAACTCAAGCCCGGCATGACCAAGAGCCAGGTACGTTTTGCGCTCGGCACGCCGCTCCTGGTCGATGTCTTCCATCAAGACCGGTGGGACTATATTTACAGCATCCAGCGCGGCGGCCAGGAACGGCAGCAGCGCCACCTCTCGCTCTTCTTTGCGGACGACAAACTCACCCGCATCGAAGGTGACGTGCAACCCGCCGCCAAGGGCGAGCCTTCCGCTGCATCGCCCGCAGCCCCGGCGACGCCCTCCCAGCCGGGCACGGATGCCGCCGTGCCCATACCCTTACCTTAGCCGGCTAGTCAGCGGAAGACTGAGCGCCCTGCTCTGCCCGCCGTTTGCGCGTCTGCTTGGGGTCCGCGATCAGCGGGCGCAAAATCTCCACCCGGTCGCCCGCACGCAGCGCCTGATCAAGCTTGCCGAGTTTGCCAAACACCGCCACGCGATTCGTTGCCATATCGATCTCCGGAAAGCGATCGCTAATAGCGGAGGCGCGGATGGCGTCCTCCAGTGTGGCGCCTGCGGCGACTTCGAGCGGAATAATCACCTGCACGTCGGGGCGCGCATAGGCCACTTCGACCTTTATTTTTGAGGCGGCTGGGCCTGCTTCAGCGTTTTCCATACACCTCCACCGCGCGCTTGCAGAAGGCATCCACCAGCGAGTTGGCGATCTGGCTGAACACCGGCCCAAAGGCAAAGCCAACGAGCTTGTTCGAGAATTCAAAATCCATATCGAGCCGTACCTTGCAGGCGGTTGCGGCAAGCGTGTCAAAACGCCAGAAACCCTCCAGATGCCGAAACGGCCCTTCCACCAGACGTATCTCAATCATCTTGTTTTTTTGCAGCCGGTTACAGGTGGTAAAGGCCTTGCGCAATCCGCCGTGCGCAAGCTGCAGCACGCCGCGTACCTCGTCCTCGTCACGCGCGAGCACGAGTGACGACTCGCACCAGGGCAGAAATTCCTCATAGGCCGCGATGTCATCCACCAGGGCGTACATCTCCGCCGCCGAATAAGGCACGAGCGCGCTTTTGCTGATCGTAGTCACGACGGCGGATTATACGCCAGACGGCAGCATTAAGGGCGTCCAGCCGTATCTGGAATGTGCCTGCTATACTGACGCATGGCCAAACCAAAAACAGCCGCGCCCGCCGCCAGCCGGACCATCGCGCTCAACAAAAAGGCGCGCCACGACTACTTTCTCGAAGATCGCCTGGAGGCAGGCCTTGCCCTGGAAGGCTGGGAAGTCAAAAGTCTGCGTGCCGGACGCATACAACTGAAAGAAAGCTACGTGCTGCTCAAGGACGGCGAGGCGTGGCTGTTCGGCGCGCACATCTCGCCGCTGCCCACCGCCTCCACCCACATCCATCCCGACCCGCTGCGTACACGCAAACTGCTGCTGCACGCGGATGAAATTAAAAAACTCATCGGCGCGGTCGATCGCAAGGGCTACACGCTGATACCGCTGGCCATCTACTGGAAGAAAGGCCGCGCCAAACTGGAGATCAGCCTCGCCAAAGGCAAGCAGGAGCACGACAAACGCGACGTCGAGCGCGACCGCGATTGGGTGCGCGAGAAGCAGCGCTTGCTGAAATCAGGTTGAAAAATGCGTCTTTTGCTCCAAATACTGCGTTGCAGCTTGTCTCCGCTGCTCACATACTAACGCGTATGCTGTGCTGTACAGGGACGTACGAATGTCGCGGGCGCAGGACGCGCAGGAGCGACCGCTGCTCGACGGCGCTGCGCCTTGTCTTGAAGCAAAATCCTCATTTTTAGAGGTGCCCTTGAGTGACGCGGGAACTCCATCTGCGCTATACTGTCTATTCAATAGCACCATGGGGGCGACCTGGCTTCGACGCGGGTTACAAAGCCTGAGGGGCATGCCGAGGTGCAGTTCACCTCGTAAATCAAACTGCAAAAATATAGTTGCCAACGACGACAACTACGCCTTAGCGGCTTAATCCCCGCTAACCTCTGACTGAAGCCGTGCTTGTGCGTTCAGCGTCCGCAAGGACATTCAGGGGTCGACTCTCACAAGATCGCGTTGCGGCTCGTTCAGGGTCAATGCGCTAAAACTCTACTGAACTCGCTTGCTGTGTTCCCTGCCTGTCGGGTAACAGCCGGCTAAACCCAAAGACCAGGCTACGCATGTAGAACCAAAGGTAGCGGATTAGCGGACGAGGGTTCGATTCCCGCCGCCTCCACCATCCAAACTAAAAAAGCGACCCATTGCGGTCGCTTTTTTAGTTTGGAAGCCTTGAGACTGCTGCGTCAGTTGCACGGCTCGGCGATGAACTCCAGCGGCGAGCGGCATGTCTTGCAGGCATAACGCCGGCCCTTCTGCTGGCGATTATGCAGGGTGTTTGAGATCTGGTGTATCCGGCATGCGCAGCGGTACGTGTGGCGTTGCTGGCGCCGGACGGGAACGCCGGTGAGGTTGTAGTGACCGGTGGCCCTGGGGGTGACCCCAAGCGCGATCACCGCGCGTTTCCATTCCGGGCCGTGCGGCCGGTTGCGCGAGCCGTGCAACCGGTACACGAGGTAGTGGGCCACTTCATGCGCCACGGTGTCAGCCAGGTGGTGATCGAAATCGGCCGCGAACACCCAAGGGTTGTAGCGGATCACGCACTGCCGGGATATCGCGTGCCAGCGGAACTGGCCGGCGGCCAACCCGCTCAGGTCGAACCGGACCTCAATCGGGGGAAATTCACGCTGATAAATAGCAGCGCTGTTCAGGATACAGTCGTGTGTCCGCGCGATAACGAGCTGCTGCTGGCAGCTATCGAGGGGGCGCACGCCGCCATGAGCACTGGCGTGTTGTTCTGATTGTGGGATCAACGCCCCTCCCGAGGATGCGACTCGTCATTTCAAGAGACAAGCCCGCCGCTTGAGCGAACTTGTCTCCCCTTGGATGCGCGTACGGTTTCCCGCCGCCTACGCTACCCTAACGGCATTGAGCGAGATCACCCTGGTCTTGGTGATACGATGTCTGTAGACCTCGCGCAGGTAGCGGATCGCCTTCTTGACATTCATGGTGTTGAGACGAATTTCATTGATTGAAATAAATTTATTGTCGTCCTTGATCAGCTCGCGGTATTTCTTCTCATACATCGGTTTGATGGCATACCAGTTGGTATCAAGGATTTTGGCCGGGTTCTCATACTCATTGAGGTATTCATCAATGAGCGACTCATCAAGTGTTTCGTCCTGGATGAAATCCAACATTGCCTTGTCCAGGTCATCCGTAAAGCGGTGCCCTTCATTGGCGAAGCAGCGCTTGATATAGGCCACCAGCAAGGTGATGCACTCATCACTCAGGCAGGGGCTCTTGGCGATGATGGTCGTCAGTGAAAGATTGGCCGAGGTCCCGATCACCAGCGCGTAGCGTTTCAGGGTGGTGTTGGGGAATAAATTATTGAGGTGCAATTTCAGGCGGTTCAAGTTGCTATAGGGAAGCTTGAAGTCCTTGGGCATGGAGATGATGGTCACCGTCGAGGAACAGTTCTGGAAAAAGTGCAGATCGTTGAGCTGACTCGCATCGAATTTTCCTTCCTGGTAGTTTTTCAGTGCCGTCCTGTATCTGTCCGAGGCAATCGGCAGGATGCTGATACCCTCAATGGTTTGAGTCTCCTTGTTGAAATGCGGCAGGTCAATGGAACGAAAAAACAGGTCGTCCATGTCAATATCCGCCTTGCTCTGTAACGGCGGTACAACGGATTCCGCATAGGCGACCGCTGTAGGGCCCGCCAGGCTCATAAACAGGTCGTTGGCGTCCAGCCGGACCGTCTCGCCTATGTCGATACCGGCGCTGTGGAAATAATTCTCGTCATAGTCGGCGGTCACCGCCTGCGCCGTCAGGATGTTGAAGATTTGCTGGGAAATATACTGGTTGGCATGCTTTTCCATGGTGTTGACATCAACATTGCGGATATCGGACTCGTCCCCGCCGCTTTCATCCACATATTTCATGATGTCATTGGAAATCAACATCATCGAATTCCAGGGGCGGATGCTGGGAGGCATGACATCCTCGGGTTTTTCATTCTCGTCGCTATAGGAGAAATCCCACTCTTCTGAGAGGTACTTGCACAGCAGCCTGCCCGCGTTGATGTGCAAGGCCTCCGATACCTCTTCCTTTTTCTTTGAAGTAATGTTGGGGAGAATGCAGATGCCGCAGGTGAAAATAGGCTCGAAAATAAAGGATTGCCGGCTGTTTTCCCCGGTGGTATCCGTTTTGATCTGATCCAGGGTCTTGCTCATATAGGCGTACTGCTGGGCCAGCCCGAACTCCGACGCCATCCCTGAGCCGGTGCCGCCACCGGCGCTGAAGATATAAAAGTAAAGCCTGGACTGATTGGCCTTGATGCCACAGGAGTCGATCAGGTAGGCGTGATTCCTTTTCCATGCCGCGTCCGTAAAGGATTCGGTATTTCTGTTCAGGATGGTCTTGGCCAGATACTGGCCGAGAATGGGGGCATTACCGGCCCCGCCTGCGTGCACCTCGGACAGGTCGAGAATCACGAGCTTGGAATATTCGGAAAGAAAACGGGTATCTTCGATGCCGGAGGAGTAACGGATGCGCCCGACAATATCCTTGTCCAGATCGCCGACCACCACAATGGGCTCAATGAGAAAGACCGGCGTGGTTCCTTTCTCTGCTTCCGTCTTGAAGCTGTTGCGTATCCAGGCCAGGGGGGCGTAGTCGCTCTTGTGCTGGTCTTGTGCCCTGGCCTCCATCGCGTCGAAATAGGCCGTTTTGGCCCGGTACACCATGGTGGCCACATCCAGGGCGATATTGGAGCCGCAACGCCCCAGACCAATGAGGCAGACAGAGGGGAACTCACTGACCTTGTTTTTTTCGCCGGAGGCGCTGGGGGGGAAGATACTCTTGCGGAAGGCATCCAGGTTATCCAGGATTTTTTCCAGGTTCCGCTCAGTATAATATTGCTTATTAATTGCTCTCTCGTCTGCCATGGTTTCCTTCCGTTCTCAGATTGAGGAAGAGGCTGCACCCTGCCACTCGGGTGGCAAAAGCTGTGCGACAGGTTTTAAGACCAAACCGGCCTCCATAAACAATACACTGCTACTGGGACAGAGTATGCTGAAAATTCAACCACATGACAATAAGCGCTTGCGCCCATCCGGGTGAATCCCACTCCTTTCCCCAAGTACCCCGCCGCCTCACTTAGTTATTCTCCAAAACTGTTTTGACCATAGCACAGGAAAACAGACAGTGCCAAGCTTCCCCTAGGCCTGCGGGTGGTAATGCAGGGATGCCTTTCACCACGTCGTAGCGATCTAAGATGGCAGCGAGTCGCTCGACGGTATCCGGGAAGCGCTGCACCAGATTGATCAGCAAGGCCGCCTGCGCATTTGGCTTAGCCCGCCCCTGCTCCCAGTTCTCCAGTGTGCGAACGTTGGTCCGAAGATAGACTGCGAACAATGCGCGCGAGATATTCAGGTCTTCGCGCACGCGAATCAGTTCCTGCGGCGTGACCTTCGGCGCCGGCTTGTATTCGACCGCATGCGTACGCAGCGTCCGCTTGCCCTGCCGTGCTTCGGCGAGTGCCGCCATGCCCTCGCTCAATTCGGCGAAAAGGTCACGCTTGGCGGCGCGTGTCGTTTTGGCTTTGACGGTAGTCTTCATCAATTTCTCCTTGAAGACGGCCTTCATGTAGCGATTATACGCAAGTCACGTATATATAAAATGGCGCTCGGCCGCATGCTCGCCGACCCGATGTCGGGGTCGTCTGCTTGGCTGCCGGCCCCGCCATTCATGATCTATAAATAGAATTAAAATAAATCTATAATATATTGAAATTATTAGTTTATTAACAATAAATTCTCTGACCAATAGCGCTTGGCTTTATCCGTGCATTCCACCTTACAGCCGTCGCAGAGCGGGCAAACGGATTTTGTTTGCCCACGCAGATTCAATCCCATTCGAAACACGCGGGCAACAAGTTGCCTGCCCTACCCACCTACGGCATTAGCAAAAATAGCAAGATACAAGACGCGGCCCCTTTGCCTTGTAGAAGTTCTAACCCGAAACTGCGTATTCCACCGCGCGGGGATTTTCCATCCGTTTCGACGCGTCCAATATTTCCATTCCCACGATGTTGCCGCCCTTGTCGTAATCGAGGATCACGCCGGGTTTATTTTCCTCGCTTTCTTCAATCGGCGCATTGCTAAAAAGAATGCGCAATACATCCACTTCCGGGTCGTAAACGACTTTCATGGTTGCCTCCAATATTTCTCAATCTTGCTGGTACGATATACAGTGATGACCACGGCCGGCTCGATTTCATCCTTCACAATGGCGCGCAACAAAAATATCTTGCCTCCGCCGAATTCCACTTGCGACTGGTAAATCTTCTTTCCACCCCGTTCAGGCAGAATTTGTTGTGGGTTTTGCAACACCTGCTCCAACAAATCACGGGGTATGTCGCGCCGCCCTAATTCCTCCAACGCATGCTTAGACAGCCTAAATTTCATTATCCACCCTCCGGCTTGCCGTTACTATCGGGAATCTTCTCCACCACCTCTGATTCCGACCCCTCTGGACTCTGCAAGACCCGCTCCACCCACGCAGCAGGAATCTTGCGCTCGGCCATCACCGTTGCCGCATGGGCCGTCAACTCGTAGCGAATTTTATCTTGCATGTTGTTTAGTTAACCCGGTGCTCGTCGGTGTCCCCGTCGTCGCGCAGGACGTCGAATGTGTCGATGCAAGACTTCGTATATTGACTCCGTCGTTCATCACCCCTTCTATTCCCCGCACCCTTCGCTTCGCTCTTCCCTCTGGGAGAGGGTGAGGGTAATTGCATTCAGCTTGTCGCCAAACATTCGTGGTTACTTATCTTCCCATGGCGCGAAGCCAATGGGCCGTTTCTTCTTCGGCTCCGGCGGGGTCATTAGCTCCCGTATGGCTTCGAACACCACCTTGAACTGGGCGTCGTACTTCCTTTCGAGCGCGGCGAGCTTACGGGCCAGCTCCACATTGGTGGCGAGCATCTGCCGCAGCCGCACGAACGCGCGCATGATCTCGATGTTGACGTGGACGGCGCGGTCGCTACGCAGGACACTGGAGAGCATCGCCACGCCCTGCTCGGTGAAGGCATAGGGCGCGGCACGGCGCAGGCCGCCCCAACTTGAAGTCACAATTTGTGATTTCAAGTTGGCGAACTCCTCGCCGCTCAACTGGAACATGAAATCATCCGGAAAACGCTCGATATTCCGCTTGATGGCTTGGACAAGGACACGAGGCTCCACCTCATACAGTTCAGCCAAGTGCGTGCTGAGCATGACCTTCTGCCCACGAATGAGCAGGATCGCGTGCGCGATGCGTTCCGTTGGAATGACGGCTCCGCTCTTCCCTGACTTTTTGACTCCCATACCCCGGCTCCTTTTTGTATCGCGTATCTTGTTGTCCGCACTCAGTCTCCAAGGTCACAAATTGTGACCTTATGGGCCGTCAACTCGTAGCGAATTTTATCTTGCATGTTGTTTAGTTAACCCGGTGTTCGTCGGTGTCCCTATCGTCACGCAGGACGTCGAATATGTCGATGCAAGGCTTGAGCTACCCCGCGCCTGTTTGCTGATGCTTGTTTATATTTCGTGAGCCTCAACATCACGGCAGTGCTGCTCCAAGGCCGCTGTAATATGACGCACTTGCTCGGCAGACAGCGGAGCTTTGCCCGCTTGAGTAAGAAGGCGCGGGTTCCTTGGATTGAGGACAAAGACATCACTGGGTTTTGTAACCTCAATATACCAGCCGGGTAGCGCCAGAACGGCTTTCACTTCCACACTCTCGCCGGCGGCAGTCTTCAGCCAATTCGCCAACCATTGCGCCTGCCGCCGCGCCTGATCTACCCACTGCGTTTCCGTCCAGTTGGGAAACAGCAACCTGTCGCCGTCTACTTTAACGGCTACATCTGCTTTCCCTCGACCGGTTTTAAGCTTCGCACGAGCCTTAGTTTCCACAGCAAACACGCCAGCCGATCCGATGACAACATGGTCAATATTGAATCGCCCACACTGAACATCATGGAAAACCGACATGCCATCTTTAAGAAGCTCCGTAAGCTCCTGCCCTACTGCCAGCTCGCCATCCAGTCCTTGCAGCAGGTAACGACGTTTTTTCCCAGCTTTGATAAGCTGATATAAGACAAAGAAAAATACGGCTACAGCAAGGAAGGCAAACATCCAGGGAGATGCGTTGACGCCACCCAGATAGGCCTGCGAAAGGTATGTTGCGTAGAGCAGCAGCGGCATGACCATCAAGAGAGCGAGCCACGTCGATAAATCCCACGTTAAATCGTCGATCTGTCGGCGCAAGGTTTCGCCGGGGCTACGCAACAACGCACGCGTCAGAGGAGAGCGAAACGGCTTTCGCTTCCGATACCAATGCCAGGCCTCTAAGCAAACTACAGCTGCATAAAGTGGAACAAAGGCAACTCCGAGCGTAATTAAGGTGGCTATATATTTTTCCATGGGTCTATTTTCCCCGCTTATTTAACCCAATTCGAGCAATGTTGCATAGCAAGGGTTGGCCTCATCCTCCTTGCACTTCAAGGCACCCCAAGTCTGTTTAGGATTGCTTCAACATCTGCGCATGCCGGCATGATTACTAGCCCCCAATAACGGCGAGTGCCGACAGGAAACGGTGGCTCAGCAACTGTTGCTCGCTTCTCTGCACCGTTCCATCTGTGTTTACGCATTGCATCCTCAAAATTGCCTCGCAACCGAATATCTCCATCCGATGAGTGTAGGCGCACCACGCGCAGAGCAACTTTTAATGCAAACTGGAACGCGTCAAAGCTGCCAGGAAAACAGTGTTCAACCGCATTTCCTGCATCTAGGATTGCATCCGCACAATGCTGGTCGTCCACAGATAGCGCAGCATTAACATGCTGGAGTTGATTTCGAGTTCCGTGGTTCGCTCTCAATGTTGCGCCTAGTGGAGTCGTTGCAGGATCAAGCCCGACGGCAGAGAGTTCAAGAAGAGGGACGAATCTGATATGACCAAGGGCCGGATTGGCCGCTTTGGCTTTCGCTTTGCAGACCATCTCGGTCAATTCGTCGGCAAGGATAAATGCGGCTCTGTGCTTGTGTCGCACATCAGAAAAGTAGATGGATACCACTGATTCAAGCGCATCCACGATGTCACGGGGCGCCGCCATAACTGGCTATTTCGCCTCACCAAGCACAAGGCACTCAACCTCAGCTTTTGCTTGTTCAAGCAGGTTGGCAGCTTCGGCGCGCGCCTTGAGGGCGGCACGAACCTTGGACACAATTTCGTCACGGACGGACTGTTTGGGAACGGCGATAGGAATTTCCATCAAACGCGAAGTTGAAATCGCAGGATACATTGAGGCCGTTGTGTGGAGATCGAGGATTTCACAGATAATGGGCAGGCGGAGAAAAGTCAGCAGCACTTCCGGTTCGATACCATCGGAGCCTTTCTTCGGCCGTAGCACCGCGAAACCGGACGAACAGACGTAGCCAGATTGCTCAGGCGTGATGAGCGCCGTGAGTCGGCGAATCGGGCGTACAGTCGAAGTGATGACGTCGCCAGGTTCAGCTATCCACTGCGCCCGGCTGGGGGCTTCTGAAACCTCCACTGTTTCTGAATCGGTGACACCATCGCCGCGCACAGAGCCGATTTCTATGTATTGAAAGGTGTCACTGCTCTTCAGTTTCTCAGGACGAAAACGATGCTCGACAAGGTTGGCAACGGCGCGGATAGGCCGACCGCTCTTGCGGAGGATTTCAAACGCATATTGATACCGAGGCGAGAAATACTCCGCATCAAAGCGACTAGCTGCTTGAAGGTCTTCAAAGGAACGCTCGTAATACAGGCTAGTCGTGTATTCGAGGCCTGCCAGCCCTACTTTCGAGGCAAGCAAGTTAGCAGCTTCGTCGAAATTTCCGCTCGCTTTCTTCAGCAATTTTTCCGCGGATAACACCTTACTTTCGATACCCAATTGCAATTTTTCCGATGGAAGCGGAACAAGGACCTGTCGGGCATCAGGCAGCGATAAGTGATACTGAACCTGGCCCTGAAACCATCGCCGCATCTGAAGCATGCCGGGACGCGTATTGAGAAACACTGCAAGGTAGAAAGGGTTGATACGCTGTCGATTTGGGCGAATCGCAATAACATCCTGGCTTACGTTGCATTCGTCTCGAATGACTACGCATGCAGCTTCCTTGCCGGTCTTCGCGAGCATAATGTCGCCACGTCGCAGAGTGGTCTTGCTCTCCTCCGCGTGCCGCTTTGGCGTAATGAAGACTAGACTGCCCTCCTTTGGCAGAATCTGGCCCACGTTAGAAGAACGGTAGAATGGCACGCCTTCCTCGACGTAGGAGTCCGCAAGAATGTTAAAAACGCCTTTCCGAATCCCGGTGACCAACTCACCAAGCTTGGCGTGTGGCTGGCGTAGCAACGCAGCCTCGACTTCCAAGTGTTCTGGTTGCCAAAACTCAGCGTCGAGGCGGAAAGTTCCTCGAAGTTCTGACAGGTTAACTACACTCCAAGAGCCCATTCAGTTTGCTTCCTTGCAGAACTCTAGCCTTTGCTTCCTGCCCCACTTCACGAATGCAGTAGCGATGTCATCGAGATCATGTTCGACGATCATGTGCCCATGATCGTCGAGTGACGGCGCGTTATCTGGACCTATACGGTAAACGTACTCGCCGGAATTATCTTTTCCGGGTTTCAGACTGGTCGCAAGGAAGACCGAGTAATCTTCCATCTTCGGATTATATGTAGGTGATTTTTTGTCCTCATTCCAAGTCTGCACAAAGAGGATGCTGGTTTTCGTGCCGGTATGCGGCTTGAAAGTGTTTTGATGCAAACCTACGACGGCTAGAATGCGGGCGCGATCAGCAATCCAGCGGCGAATGACTTCATCGCCGGAGTTGTTGAACCGACCTTGAGGAAGAACGATCGCGGCACGACCACCGGGCTTGAGGAATTCAAGATTACGTTCGATGAATAGGATGTCGCGCCCGACGCTGGTTTCCCATTTCCCTTTTGGCCCTTTGGCGATGTCATATTGGTGAATGATACGTGTGTCTTTGATCTCACCGGCGAAGGGTGGGTTAGTAAGCAACACGTCAAAATCAAAGTAGCGGTAGTGCTCTTGATTCCATTTATCCCGCTCGGGATCCTTCGGGAAGCGACGTAGACGAGACTTCATGCCAACACGGACTTCGTCGCTCCACGTCCTTGGGTCGAGAGTGTTAGCGCGATAGACATTAGTCTTGCCATCGCCCGCGATGAGGTTGAGCGCACGGGCGATCTTGACTGAACGCGGGTCGAAATCGAGGCCAAAAACACGGCTCCCGGCATAGTCGGACTGCCATTTCTCGGGTCCCTTGGCCGTGAAGACATCGCCCCAAACATGGAAGATGGCATGGACTGTAAAGCCGCAGGAGCCGGCCGCGGTGTCAACCACGTATTCGTCCACAGTTGGGTTGAGCATCTTCACGCACATATCGATTACATGGCGTGGAGTAAAGTATTGGCCTTTTTCGCCCTTGGACGCTTTGATGGAGAGATACTCGAAGGCTTCGTCGATGACCTGGAGGTTTGAGTTGAAAAGCTTGATGTCTTCAAGGAAAGAGCCACAGACCTTCAGATGGTCAGGTTCGAGATTGATACGCTCGCCCTCGACGAAAACGCCAGGCCATTCGCCCATCGCCTTCTTAAATAGCGTGTCGACCTTTTCGGAGAACTCGCGCGCGGTGGAACCGCCAACGCGGAATTCGAGGTAACGCTTGGTCTTGCCGCCGCGGGCGGCCTGCCATTCGTCGTAGAGCTTGGCGTAAACAAGCTTAAATACTTCATCGAACGCGTCCACGCCAGCGTTGGCAAGAACGAGGTCTTCCATATCGAGGATGACGCTCTTCAGCGAGCGGCGCTCGGTAACGAGCTTATTGTTCTCTTCGAGGTCTTCGAGCGTCCACCGTTCGGCAAGCATATCCGCAAGGCGCTGCGTAGCGGTTGGAATATCCGGCAGACTTCGGAAAATATTTGGCTCTTCGCGGTGAAGTGCGATAGTTTCTCCGCCGTTTGTCCACACACCGATCGGCGAACCTTCGGCATTGCAGTAGCTCTTGAGCTGTTCGAGGCCGTCTTTACGCTTCGGCTTCTTTACCTCGACGATGATGTAAGGCGTAGTCGGTGCGTCTTTTTCCCAGATGACGATGTCGGCGGCCTTCTCATGGACGGCGGAACCGAAATAGACGGGCTTCTCTACGGCGATGCGCTCCTTCGGATAGCCGTAGTGCACCATGAGTTTGCGCAGGTAGAGCTGGCGAACGATCTCCTCCGGCTTCGCCGGGCGGGGTTTGTCACTCGCCGCACAAGTGAGGTAGGGTTTGCCGTTCTTGTCGAATAACTCGATAGTCTTTACGTCTTTCTCTGTGAAGATAGTAAGGGCGTAGTCGGAGCCTTTAAGTACGTCAGAGACGGTGTATTTTATTACGCTGCTCGCGAGATCGCGTTCGACAGCTGTTGAATCTTTCTTACATGGCATACAATTGCTCCGAAGTACGATCTGTTTTGTTCTTGCAGCGATTATCAACAACGCTCAGTGTGTCGCCAAGCAAGGCGCTTTCTAAGCGAGCCGTGGGCTTCTCTTTCTTCGCTCTAGCGTCCCGCTCCACTCGAAAGTCCAGGGACGGCCCGTTCGTGGCTCCTTTACCCGCCGCTCACCCTTCTTGGCCTCAATCACCCCGGCGGTTTTGCCATCCACGTAAAACAGATCGCATACCGACCAACCCGCCTGCCCCAGCAGGTGGTCGATATTCTCCCTGGCGTATGATTCTTTTGTCATTTTTGGCCTGATTTCAAGCGATTGTAGCGTAATTCTGCCCGGCCACAATTATAATGATGGCTCATTTTATAGCGTTTCCCTATGCAAAGGGGCTGAGGGGCGGAATCCGTGAATAGGCATGGCTGCGGGTGCCCCGCTCCACCATTAAACAACGGCCTGAAACCTCCTATTTTTAGATACCCATCCCATGCGCTTTGATGTGATTGTAATTGGCGCCGGCGCCGCCGGCATGATGTGCGCCGCGCAGGCCGGAGGCCGTGGCCGGCGCGTGCTGCTCATCGACCACGTGGGAAAGATCGGCGAGCGCATTCGCATTTCCGGCGGCGGGCGCTGCAATTTCACCAACCGCAACGTCGGCCCGGAAAATTTCCTCTCGCAGAACCCGCATTTCTGCCGCTCGGCGCTCGCGCGCTACTCGCAGAGCGACTTCATTGCGCTGGTCGAGCGTTACCGCATTGCGTATCACGAGCGTGAGCACGGTCAGATGTTTTGCGACGATAGCGCGCAGGCGATCATCGACATGCTCAAGGCGGAGTGCGACGCGGGCGGCGTGCAGTGGATGTTTCCGTGCGCGGTGCAGGGCATCGAACCCGCTGCGGGTGATAGCGACATGCGCTACACGCTCGCCACCGACCGTGGTGATTTCCTCTGCCGCTCGCTGGTGATCGCCTGCGGCGGCCTCGCCGTGCCTAAGCTCGGCGCCAGCCCCTTCGGCTACAAGGTCGCGGAGCAGTTCGGCCTGCGCGTGGTGCCGCCCAAGCCTGCGTTGGTGCCGCTGGCACTCGCGCCGGAAACGCTCACGCCGCTGAAACCGCTTTCCGGTGTTGCGTTCGATGCGGTAACGCGCTGTGACAGCACGCAATTCCACGAGAACGTGCTCATCACGCACCGCGGACTTTCCGGGCCGGCCATCCTCCAGATATCAAGCTACTGGCAAATGCAGGAATATGGGGACATGCGCGACGGCAAGAAACAACCGATAGCCATCGATCTGCTGCCCGGCATCGATGCCGCCGCATGGCTGGAGGAACACCGCAGCAGCAAGGCGCTACTGCACAATCTCCTCGCCGAGCGCCTGCCGCGCCGCTTCGCGCAGGAATGGTGCGCCCTGCTCGGCTGGGAAAAGCCGTTGAACGAATACTCAAGGCGCGACCTCAACAGCATCGCACAGGCGCTCAAGGCGTGGGCGTTGCTGCCCTCCGGCACGCTCGGCTACGCCAAGGCCGAAGTCACGCTGGGCGGCGTCGATACCCACGCACTCTCCTCGAAAACGATGGAGGCGAAAGCGGCGCCGGGACTCTACTTCATCGGCGAGGTGGTGGACGTGACCGGCTGGCTCGGCGGCTACAACTTCCAGTGGGCCTGGTCGTCGGGCTGGGTTGCGGGGCAGTTTGTGTAGCAACTACTTCAGCAAGACAAACAGCAGCAGCAGCAGATTTATCAGCAGTGAGATGACAAACAACACCTTCCAGTGCTCGGGGCGGATGCGCTCGAGCAAGGGCACTCTGCGCTGGGAGACGCTGGCCGGTGGTGGGCTGCTCAATGCAGCGGCAAAATCCGCGGCGTGGGGATAGCGCAGATTTGGGTCGGCCATGCAGGCCTTGCGTAGTATTTCAGACAGCCACGACGGCACGTCGGGGTTGTAGCGCTCGGGCGGGATAAAACGGCTGAAGCTTGGATGGGAGAAGGGCTCGATCTCGCCATAAGGGTATTTGCCGGTGAGCATTTCGTAGATCGTGACGGCGGCGGAATAGACGTCGGCGCGTTCGTCGGCGTCACCGCCTGCAATGACTTCCGGTGCCATGTAGCTGGGCGTGCCGATGGGTGCGGCGGATTTATGGCTGTCCACACGCTCGATGCGGCTGACGCCGAGGTCGAGCAGACGCACTTGGTGGTTGTCGTCTATCAGGATGTTTTCCGGTTTGACATCGCGGTGTATCACGCCTTTACGATGCAGGTGATCGAGGCCGGTGAGTATCTGTTGTGCGATGTGCAGGGTTTCCGCAACGGCGAGGCCGTTTTTGCGCTTGATGCGCGCGGCGAGCGTTTCGCCTTTGTGCAGCATCATCACCGAGTACAGCGCGCTGCGCCTGCCGGGCGGCAGCGGGATGATTTTCACGATGTAGGGGCTCTCGATGCGCCGCCCTATCCACTCCTCGCGCATGAAGTAATCGACAAACGCGGCATCGTCCGCAAAGCGGGGGTTGGGAAACTTCAATGCTACGGCCTGTTGATTTTCGGTATCCTGCGCCGCGAACAAGGTGGACATGCGCCCGTGATGCAGGCGCTCGCCGATGAGAAAGCCGTCCACCACGTCGCCCGTCTTGGGCAGCGGACGTATGGGCAGCGCAGTAACATTGGCGCCGATGTCGGTCACGGTTTCCGGCGGCAGCTGGATGACGCGCGCAATGCTGACGCTGACGTTGTCCGTGCTGCCTTTGTCCAACGCCTGTTGGGTGATGCGCTCGGCGATTTCCTGTGCGCTTTGG
>JAURVQ010000075.1 GCA_030655395.1 Gammaproteobacteria bacterium
CGAGCCCGGCGATCACAAGCGATACCGAAGCGCGCAGGTCGGTGGCCATCACCGGCGCGGCGGTGAGTTTTTTTATGCCGCGCGTGATGGCGGTGTTGCCTTCCAGCGTGATGTCGCCACCCATGCGCTTGAGTTCGTGCACGTGCATGAAACGGTTTTCGAATACTGTTTCGGCAATGATGCCGGTGCCGTCGGCGATGCAGTTGAGCGCGGTGAACTGCGCCTGCATGTCGGTGGGGAAGGCGGGATAAGGCGCGGTGTGCACATCGACCGCCTTGGGCCGCCGTCCCTTCATGTCGAGTTCGATCCAGTCATCGCCGGTAGTAATCTCCGCACCTGCCTCGCGCAATTTGCCGAGCACGGCATCAAGCAGGTTAGGACGTGTGTCCTTGAGTCTCACGCGCCCGCCGGTGATCGCCGCGGCGACCAGATAGGTGCCGGTCTCGATGCGGTCGGGCAGCACACTGTAACGCGTGCCCGACAGGCGCTCAACGCCCTCGATGATGATGGTGTCGGTGCCCGCGCCGCTGATGCGCGCGCCCATGCTGATCAAACAGTTGGCGAGGTCCACCACCTCCGGTTCATGCGCCGCGTTTTCGATCACCGTGGTGCCGGAGGCGAGCGCGGCCGCCATCATGAGATTTTCGGTGCCGGTGACGGTGACCTTGTCCATGACGAGGTGTGCGCCATGAAGCCGCTTGGCACTCGCGTGGATGTAGCCGTTCTCGACCCTGATCTGCGCGCCCATCGCCTCCAGACCCTGGATGTGCAGGTTGACCGGGCGCGGGCCGATGGCGCAACCGCCGGGCAGCGACACCTCGGCGCGGCCGTAGCGCGCCAGCAGCGGCCCCAGCACGAGTATCGATGCGCGCATGGTCTTCACCAGTTCATACGGCGCGTAGAGCTTCTTGATCGGGCGCGCATCCACTTCGATGTTGAGGCGCTCATCCACGGTGAGATGTACGCCCATGCCGCCGAGCAGTTCCATCGTGGTGGTGATGTCGTGCAGGTGCGGCACGTTGCACACCGTCACCGGTGTGTCGGCGAGCAGCGTCGCGGCGAGTATCGGCAGCGCGGCATTTTTTGCGCCGGAGATGCGGATTTCCCCGTTAAGCGGCACGCCGCCGCTGATGATCAATTTATCCATTGTTTAGGGGCTGGGGGCTAGCCCCTAGGGTGTACTGGTACGCAGGGAAAGCGCGTGGATCGCAGACTGCATGCTGTCACCGAGTGTCGCGTAGACCATGCGGTGCTGTTGCAGCGTGGTTTTGCCCTGAAAGGCGGCGCTGATGACGACGGCCTCGAAGTGGGTGCCGTCCGCGCCGCTGACATTGGCCTGGCTTCCCGGCAGCCCGGTTTCGATCATGCGTTTGATGGTGTCGGCGTCCATAAGTACGGGCCCTGAATGGGACGTTAGCATACCGTTTAAGCGCGGATTTTGTAACCTTTTTTAAGTAAAAACAGGCACGCGGCGCTGAGCAGTGCGGCAAAACCCAAGGTGATGCCCAGGCTCAAGGCCGGCGCGACGTCCGACACGCCGAGCACGCTGTAGCGGAAGCCGTCGATCATGTAGAAAAACGGATTCAGGCGCGATACGGCATGCCACAACGGCGGCAGGTCATGAATGGAATAAAACACGCCGCTCAGAAATGACAGCGGCACGATAATGAAATTCTGCAAGGCGGAAAGTTGCTCATAGGTGTCGGCAAGAATCGCGGTGAGCATGCCGAGCGCTCCCAGCACCAGGCTTGCGAGCAGCGCAAATACGATCATGCCGCCGATGTGCGCAAGCGGCAGATCGGTGAATCCAAGTGCTGCGAGATACACGCCCGCGCCCACCAGCAGACCGCGCAGCATGGCGGCGCCGACATAGGCGAGATAAAACTCGACGCTGGAGAGCGGCGCCAGCAGCACAAATACCAGGCTGCCGTTGACCTTGGCCTGAATCAGGCTGGAGGAGGTGTTGGCGAAGGCGTTCTGGATCACGGCCATCATGACGAGGCCCGGAATCAGAAACGCGGTGTAGCCGATGCCACTGTATACCTCTACGTGTTCCTCCAGCACCTGCTTGAATACCAGCAGATAGAGGAGCGAGAGCACGATGGGCGTGAGCAGCGTCTGCACGGTGACCTTCAGGAAACGCCACACCTCCTTCCAGAACAGGGTGAGCATGCCGCGCGGATTGCTGAACGGATGCGATGTCATGCGGCGTCGCCGGAGAGCAGGGGAGCGGCAGTAATCTGGAGGAAGACCTCTTCCAGTCCGGGCTCCTGCGTATAGAGATCAGTGATGCTGAAGCCGGCATCGCGCAGGGCGTCCAGTACGCCGGCGATGGAGTCATTTTGTTTGTGCAGGCGGAATTTGATCTGTTGTTCGTTGCGCATGACCAGCAGCGGCAGCAGCGCCGGCGGCAGCGCGGGCGCGGGGTCGCTCACGCAGAGGCACAGCATGCGATAAGGATAACGTTGCAGCAGCGCCGTCTTGCTGTCGAGCGCCGCGAGCCGCCCGTGGTCGAGGATGGCGATGCGGTCGCACAAGGCCTCGGCCTCGGCGAGATAATGCGTGGTGAGCACCACGGTCACGCCCTCGCGATGCAGGCGGCGGGTGAACTCCCACAGCATGCGCCGCAGCTCGGTATCCACCCCCGCCGTGGGTTCGTCCAGCACCAGCACCTGCGGTTTGTGCACCAGGGCGAGCGCGATCAGCACGCGGCGCTTCATGCCGCCGGAGAGCGCATGGATGCTGGTGTCGGCCTTGTCCGACAGGCTCAGCGTGGCGAGCAGTTCATCCATCCAGGCGGCGTTTGCGCGCCCGCAACCAAAATAGCCGGACTGCAGGCGCAACACCTCGCGCACGGTGAAAAACGGGTCGTAGAGCAGTTCCTGCGGCACCACGCCGAGCGCGCCGCGTGCCTCGCGGTAGTGCCGGATGACATCGTGCCCCAGGATCGAAACGTGGCCCGCATCGGCGCGCGTGAGGCCGGCCATGATGTTGATGAGCGTGGATTTGCCCGCGCCGTTAGGCCCGAGCAGCCCGAAGAACTCGCCGCGTGCGATGGTGAGATCCACGCCCTGCAAGGCGTGCACCGACGGGTAGCGCTTGTGGAGGTTGCTGATGGTGACGGCGGAATTCATCGGGACAGAGGCGCGGCGCGTGTGGCCGTACGCGCCGGGGAGATTACGAATAGTTACTCATATGCTTGCCATTAAGACTGCTCTCTCCTGCACGTCCCCGCCCCTTGTTGAGGGGGCGGGACAGGGTGGGGGTAGAGTAATCAGGGTTGTTAATCAGGAGACACCCATCAGCAGTGTATCCTTACTTGGTGTCTCCTGATTGACGAGCGGCAGGATGTTTTCCAGGCCGCTGGCCTTGGCAATCGCCAGCAGTTGTGCGGGGATGTTGCGGAAGTGCAGGTTCTGCTGCCGGCGGCGCGCCTGGCGCAGCCATTCCACCAGCAGCGCGAGCCCCGCGCTGTCGGTACGCTCGACGCCGCTGAGGTCGAGGACGAGTGTCGCCGCCTTGCTGTCGAACAGCACGCCCCCTTGCGCGTACACCTGCGGTACGGTGGTGAAACTCAACTCTCCGGCAAGCCGGAAGCGTCCCTCACTGCCGACGACAGGGGTGATCGTGTTCACTGGGTGGCGGCGGCACTGTTGGTTTTGAGCGTGAGCGCCGAATCCTTGCCTTTTTGCTGATTGCGCGTGGCGAGCCTGTCTATCAGCGCATCCAGCCCGCCCTGTTTGATATCGTTCGAGAACGTGGTGCGGTAGTTGGCTACCAGGCTCACGCCGTCGATGATGACGTCGTACACCTTCCACTCGCCGTTTTTGAGGTACAGGCTGTAGTTCACCGGGATCGGCGGGCCGCCGGGCATTCTCACCTCGCTCCTTACGTTGACATCGTCCGCGCCGGGCTCGGCCTTGAGCGGCAGATAAACGATTTCCTGGTCGCGGTACTCGGACATCGCGGTGGCGTAGGTGCGCACCAGCAGCATGCGGAACTCCTGCACAAAATGCTTCTTCTGCGCATCGGTTGCGGTGCGCCAGTGTTTGCCAAGCACCCAGCTCGACATGCGCTCGAAGTCGAAGTGGGGCAGCACGATGTCCTCCACCAGGGGGTAGAGCCGCGTCGGGTCGGCCTTGATTGCCTCACGGTCGGCCTTGAGCGCGGCGATCATGCGTTCCGAGGTCTGCTGCACCATTTCCAGCGCGCCGGTGTTGGCAGAGGCCGCGTTGCTCACCGTGCTTGCGGCGATGGCCAGCAACACGGTCAGCAGTGTTCTTGCTACAAGCTTCATGGGTGTTGACTCCGGTACATGCCTGCTACGAGGGTGCCCATTATAATGTAAATGGCATAACGCAAATAGCGCGCCTGGACTATTTCTTGGACGGCCCTTCCTGGGCCTTGCTGAACAGGAATTGGCCGATGATCTTCTCCAGCACCAGCGCGGGCTGGGTGAGTTTGATCTCGTCGCCCGCCCTGAGCGCCTTGATGTCGCCACCCGGCTCCAGTGCTACGTATTGCTCACCCAGCAGACCGGCGGTAAGGACGCTTGCGGCCGTGTCGGCGGGTATGTCGGTGTATTCCTTGTTGATGTTGAGCTTGACCACGGCCTCGTGCGTGGTGTGGTCGATGCCGATGTTCCCCACACGCCCCACGCGCACGCCCGCAATGCTGACCGGTGCGCCCACCTTGAGGCTGCCGACGTTTTCAAATTTGGCGACCAGTTGGTAGCCGGTATCGTCGGTAAAGGCGGTGAGGTTGCTCACCTTCATGGCGAGCACGAACAGCGCACCCAGTCCCGCTGCTACGAACAGGCCCACGGCAACTTCTATCGTCCTCGTCTGCACCATAGTTAAAAGCCTCCGAACATTAACGCCGTCATTACAAAATCCAGCCCCAGCACCGCGAGCGAACTGTTCACCACCGTGCGCGTGGTAGCGCGGCTGATGCCCTCCGAGGTCGGTACCGCATCGTAGCCCTCGAACACCGCGATCCAGGTGACCACGAAGCCGAACACCACGCTCTTGATGACACCGTTCATGATGTCTTCCTGCAGGTTGACCTTGGCCTGCATCTGCGACCAGAACGAGCCGTCATCCACGCCCAACAACCCCACGCCGACAAAATAGCCGCCGAACACGCCCACCGCGCTGAACATCGCCGCCAGCAGCGGCATGGCGATAAAGCCGCCCAGCAGGCGCGGTGCGACCACGCGCGCCAGCGGATCCACCGCCATCATTTCCATGGCGGACAACTGCTCCGTCGCCTTCATCAGTCCGATCTCCGCGGTGAGCGCCGAGCCCGCGCGTCCCGCAAACAGCAGCGCCGCGATCACCGGCCCCAGTTCGCGCACCAGCGACAGCGCCACCAGCACGCCGAGCGATTCCTCGGCGCCGAAATCCACCAGGGTATTATAGCCCTGCAGGCCCAGTACCATGCCGACAAACAGGCCGGACACAATAATGATGACCAGCGACAGCACGCCGGTGGCGTAGACCTGCTGCAGCGTGAGGCGCGGGCGCAACAGCAGCGCAGGCAGACCGGCGAGCACCTGCATTAAAAACATCGATCCGCGCCCGAGGCGCTCGAAGCGTATCAGGCCCCAGCGGCCCAAGGTTTGCAGCCGGTTTATCATGGCGCGGCCCCAGGCTTGTTGTTCAGCAGTTCTTCCGCATAATCCGCCGCCGGGTAGTGGAACGGCACCGGGCCGTCCGCCAGCCCCTGCATGAACTGCCGCACCCAGGGCGAGTCGGAGCGCGCGAGTTCCTCGGGGGTGCCGTGGCCGATCACCTTGCCGCCGGAGAGCACGTAGATGTAATCGGCGATGGCAGCGGTCTCGTGCACGTCATGCGAGACGATGATGCTGGTGAGCCCAAGCGCTTCGTTGAGCGCGTGGATCAGTTGCACGATGGTGCCGAGCGAGATCGGATCCTGCCCGGTGAACGGCTCGTCGTACATGATCATCATCGGGTCGAGCGCAATGGCGCGTGCGAGCGCCACGCGTCGCGCCATGCCGCCGGAGAGCTCGCTCGCCATGAGGTGACGCGCACCGCGCAGACCGACCGCCTGCAGCTTCATCAGCACCAGATCGCGGATCAGCGTCTCCGGCAGCTTGGTGTGCTCGCGCAGCGGGAACGCCACGTTGTCGAATACGTCGAGGTCGGTGAGCAGCGCGCCGCTCTGAAATAGCATGCCCATGCGCTTGCGCAATTGATACAGCGCGGCGCGCTTGAGCTGCGGCACGGGCTGGCCGTCCACCACGATGCTGCCCGCCAGCGGACGCAACTGTCCGCCGATCAGGCGCAGCAGCGTGGTCTTGCCGGTGCCGGAGGGCCCCATGATGGCGGTAATCTTGCCGCGCGGGATGTCGATGTCAACCCCGTCGAAGATCATGCGCTCGCCGCGCGCAAAGCGCAGGCCGCGGATTTGAACCAGCGGATTGTTTTCAGCGATGGGGGTGTCAGGCATGTACCGGGCGCGGTGGGTGAATGGGTATTTTCAACAGCCGCTAAGTATCGGGAGCAGGCTCATGGAAGTCAACTTTATAAGCCGCATCGACTTGGATGGGCGGCACGGATAAACTGACACGCATCATGCAGCAACATTCCATTCCACCCGCTCAACCCGTATCGGACGGGGTGCTTTTTGCCCTGGCCTTTGCGCTGACAGCCGTTCTCGCCGCAGTCGGGGCCGGCCTTGGCGCGCGCTGGGGCTGGTGGACCTTTGGCACGGGTTTTTCGATTCTGAAATACGCGGTGGTGGGCGCCCTGGTCTCCGTGCCGTTGTCGCTGCTGGGGTTGTGGTTCGTGGTGCGAGGGCGCAGACGGGGGCGGGGATGGGCGCTGCTCGCGCTGGTGACGGGTCTGGCCGGGGTGTGGGTGCCGCTGCATACGCTCTACACGGCCCGTGGTCTGCCTCTGATTCATGACATCAGCACCGATACGGATCATCCGCCGGAGTTTGCTGCCGTGCTCCCGCTGCGCGCGGGCGCGTCGAATTCGGCGGACTACGGCGGTGCAACGGTCGCCGCACAGCAAAAGCGGTTTTATCCGGATATCCAGCCGCTGACACTGGCGCAGCCGCCGGCGCAGGTGTTCCCGCAGGCGCTGGCGGCAGCGCAGGACATGGGCTGGGAAGTGGTCGAGGCCAACGAGCGCGAAGGCCGCATCGAGGCGACGGCCACCACATTCTGGTTCGGCTTCAAGGACGATGTGGTGGTGCGCCTCACCCCGGACGGGGCGGGCAGCCGCATCGATGTGCGTTCCCTCTCACGCGTGGGCGTGAGTGATCTCGGGGCTAACGCACAACGGATACGGGCTTATCTGAAAAGGCTGGCCCGCTAAAGATCAGCTACGGGCGAAGCGGGTTTAGATGGCGCGCAGGCGGGTGTTGAGACGGCTCTTGTGACGCGCGGCCTTGTTTTTGTGGATGAGGCCTTTGCGGGCCATGACATCCAGATTGGACACGGCATCTTTGTAAGCAGCGCTGCCGCCGGTCTTGTCGCCGGAGGCGAGTGCAGTGACAACCTTCTTTACGCTGGTGCGCAGTGTCGAGCGCTGGCTGGTGTTCAGCTGGCGGTGCTTTTCTGCCTGACGGACGCGCTTTTTGGCTTGTAGGGTGTTGGCCAAGATCAATCTCCTGAATACTCTGTAAGCCCGCCATTATCCGGTTTTGAGCCGCACGCGTCAATGTCGTCGTAGCGTTCATCCTACGCTTTCTGCGATACTTACGAACCATCTTGATTCCGGCAAAAATCACCGTCAGGGCACTGCGCTGAGCAAGAGTTTACTCAAATCCACCGCCACGGTCGGCGCAGTGACCCTGATCTCACGCATTCTGGGCTTTGCGCGCGACGTGGTGATCGCACGCCTGTTTGGCGCTACGAGCGGCGCGGATGCCTTTTTCGTGGCGTTCCGCATTCCCAATTTCTGGCGCCGCTTGTTTGCCGAGGGCTCGTTTTCACAGGCCTTTGTGCCCATCCTCACGGAATACAAAACCCAGCGCAGTCACGCAGAGGTGCAGGAACTGGCCGACCGTGTCACCGGCACGCTGGGCGTGGTGCTGTTTGGGATGACGCTCATCGGTGTGGTGGCGTCACCGCTGGTGGTCATGCTGTTCGCCCCCGGCTTTCTCGACGAGCCGGATCGCTACGGCATGACCGTCGAGATGCTGCGTATCACCTTCCCCTATCTCCTGTTTGTGTCGCTGGCGGCGCTGGCGAGCGGTGTGCTGAACACGTACGGGCGCTTCGGTGTGCCCGCGTTCACGCCGGTGTTTCTCAACATCGCCATGATAGTGGCGGCGATCTGGCTCGCGCCGCATCTGGAAAATCCGATCACGGCGCTGGCCTGGGGCGTGTTTTTCGGCGGTCTGATTCAACTCGCGTTCCAGTTGCCGTTTCTGAAAAAGATACGTCTGTTGCCGCGCCCCCGTTGGGGCTGGAAGGACAGCGGCGTGCGGCGCATCGTGAAGCTCATGATCCCGGCGCTGTTCGGCGTATCGGTGACCCAGATCAACCTGCTGGTGGACACCCTGATTGCTTCGTTTCTGGTGGCGGGCAGCGTGTCGTGGCTGTATTACTCCGACCGCCTGGTGGAGTTTCCGCTCGGCGTGTTCGGCATCGCGCTCGCCACGGTCATCCTGCCGGCGCTGTCGCAGAAGTACACCGAGGCCGCGTCGGCGGAGTTCTCGCGCACGCTGGACTGGGCGCTGCGCTGGGTGGTGCTGATCGGCGTACCTGCGACCCTGGGATTGCTGCTGCTTGCAGGTCCGCTGCTGATTACCCTGTTTCAGTACGGCGAGTTCAGCGCGCACGACGCGGAAATGTCCACACGCAGCCTGATGGCCTTCAGTGTCGGCCTCACGGCGTACATCTCCATCAAGGTGCTGGCGCCCGCATTTTATGCGCGCCAGGACACGAGCACGCCGGTGCGTATCGGCATCATCGCCATGTTGTCCAACATGGTGCTGAACGCGGCGCTGGTGTTTCCGCTCCAGCACGCCGGGCTGGCACTCGCCACAGCGCTGGCGGCGTTTATCAACGCGGGTTTGTTGTATCGTGCGCTACGCCGGCAAAATATTTACCAGCTTCAGCCGGGCTGGAGCAAATTTGTGTTGCGTGTGCTGGTTGCGAATGCGGTGATGGCACTGATGTTGTGGATGGGTGCGGGCAAGATCAGCACATGGCTACAGTGGCCTGCTCTTACGCGCGGTGCTTATCTGATGCTGTTGATAGGTTGCGGCGCGCTGGTGTATCTCATGTCGCTGCACCTTGCCGGGGTGAAGCTGAAGGCGCTGGTTAAGCCGGCCTCGGAGCCAGCACTGCCCGGCGGGACGGAGGGCTGATGGAGATCACGCGCGGCATTTACAATCTGCGCGCGCGCCACCGGGGTTGTGTGGCGACCATCGGCAATTTCGACGGCGTGCATCTCGGTCATCAGGCGGTGCTGGGGCAACTGGCGGAGAAGGGCGCGGAGCTGCGGCTGCCCACCGTGGTGGTGACCTTCGAGCCGCAGCCGCAGGAATTTTTTTCCGCTCAGGCGCCGTCGCGACTGACGCGCTTTCGGGAAAAGATTCAGGCGCTGCGCCGTTTTTCGGTGGAGCGCGTGGTGTGCCTGCGTTTCAATAAAAAGCTCGCCGCCATGGCGGCGCAGGATTTTATTCAGACGCTGCTGGTGGACGGACTCGGTGTGCGCTATCTGGTGGTGGGCGACGATTTCCGCTTCGGCCATAAGCGCCTTGGCGATTTTGCCATGCTGCAAGAGGCGGGCGCACGCCACGGCTTCGAGGTCGTCAACATGCACACCTTCAGCGTCGCCGATGCGCGCGTGAGCAGCACGCGCGTCCGTAGCGCCCTGGCGCAGGGTGATTTTGCAACGGCGGAGCAGTTGCTGGGGCGGCCTTACCGCATGTCCGGACGTGTCGCGCATGGCGACAAGCGCGGGCGCGATCTGGGCTTCCCCACCGCCAACATCCACCTGCACCGCAAAAACGCGCCGCTGCAAGGGGTGTTTGCAGTGGAGATGTTCGGCATCCACGGTGAGCCGGTGGCGGGCGCGGCCAACGTCGGCACGCGGCCCACGGTAGGCGGCACGCGTTGCCTGCTGGAGGTGCATTTGTTCGATTTTAACGAGGACATCTACGGCCGCCACGTGCAGGTGGAGTTTCTGCACAAGCTGCGTGATGAGGTGCGCTATGATTCGTTGGATGAGTTGAAAAACGCGATAGCCGGGGATTGTGAACAGGCGCGTGAATATTTCAGAAAAAAAGTGGCAAGTAGCAAGTGACAAGTAGCAAGAAAAACCTTGTTACTTGCTACTTGTCACTTGCTACTGTATTTATGAGGTTATTGTGACTGATTACAAAAACACATTGAATTTGCCGCAGACGGACTTCCCCATGAAGGCCAGTCTCGCCACGCACGAGCCGAAAATCCTGCAACGCTGGCAGGAGATGAATCTCTACGCCAAGCTGCGCGCGGAGGGCAAGGGCCGCAAAAAATTCGTGCTGCACGACGGGCCGCCGTATGCCAACGGCGACATCCACATCGGTCACGCGGTGAATAAAATCCTCAAGGACATTATTGTAAAAAGCAAAACCCTGAGCGGTTTTGATGCGCCCTATGTGCCGGGCTGGGACTGCCACGGC
>JAURVQ010000083.1 GCA_030655395.1 Gammaproteobacteria bacterium
CGCGCCCATGCAAAAGCGCGTGGCGCCGTTCGCCTGCGCCGCGCGCGCGGCCTCCAGCACGGTGGCCAGCGGCAGCACGTCCTCGTTTTCCACGCCGGTGTGAAAGCGCGCCGCCTGCGGACAGTAGCCGCAATCTTCCGGGCAGCCGCCGGTCTTGATCGACAACAGCGTGGAGAGTTGCACGCTGTTGGCGTCGAAGTGTTCGCGGTGTACGCACTGCGCGCGGAACAGCAGGTCGTTGAATGGCAGATTCAGCAGCGCTTCCACCGTGTCTGTTTTGTTGTGCATGTGGGCTGTTACACTGTGATTGACTGTACGGCTGCATCATAAACACTTGCGGAGCACTGTCAACCGATGGCGCTGCATTTAATCGACAACTGCTTAAAAAGCATCCACGCATGGCTGATGCCGCCGGTGTGCGTGCTGTGCGGCCAGACCGGCGATGACGGGCAGGACCTGTGCGCGGCGTGCCGCGCGGAGCTTCCGTACAACACCAGCGCCTGCACGCGTTGCGCGCTGCCGCTGCCGGCCATCCGCAGCGATTTGACGTGCGGCGCGTGCCAGCAGCAGGCGCCGGACTATGACCGCAGCCACAGCCTGCTGCGCTATGCGCCACCGGCGGATCAGCTGATTCAGCGCCTGAAGTTCAACGCCCGGCTGCCGCTGGCGCGGGTGCTGGGCGAGTTGATGGCCGTGCAGCTCGCACAGCAGCTGCGGGCGTGGCCGGAGCGCATCATTCCCGTGCCGCTGCATCGAGCGCGTCTGCGTGAGCGCGGCTTCAATCAGGCGCTGGAGATCGCACGCCCGATTGCGCGCGCGTTAAATATCCCGCTGGACTATCGGGGCTGCGAGCGGATGCGTCACACCTCGGTGCAATCCCTGCTGCCCGCTGCCGCGCGGCGCAAAAATATCAAAGGGGCGTTCCGGGTGATAAGGCCGATCAAGGCACGCCATGTGGCGATTGTGGATGACGTGATGACCACCGGCCACACGGTGCAGGAATTCGCCGCCACGCTGCGCAAGTCCGGCGTGGAGCAGATTGACGTGTGGGTGGTGGCGCGTGCGGCGTTGCGCGATTAAGGTGTTGCTGTGCTTTCCGCAAACACCTCACGATACGCGACGTAGCCCGAGGCAAAGGTCAGCGGCAACAACACCAGCCAGCCGAGCATAAGCGGAATCGTGGCGAGCAGTGCGAGCACGATATAAATCAATCCGAACACCAGAAACGGCGCCCAGTTGGCCGCCACGGCGCGGAAGCTCGCCTTGAGCGCCGCCACGGGTTCGCGATTGGAGAGGCACGTCAGCGGGATGGCGAAGGTGTAGGCCATGAACAGCGGCAGGCTCAGCAACAGCATGAGTATCAAGGCCACGAGACCGCCTTGAATGACGCTCACCATCATGGCGGGCGACATCTCGCCGTGAGACAGGATGCCGCCCATCACCATGCTGCTGATGACAGTCCCGCTCACCACGATGCCTATGGCGATAACAATGACGATTTCGGCGCCGAGAAGTATCAGCCCCAGAATCAGCAGCGACTGCAGGCGTTCGCGAAAGCCGCTGAACAAGGCATCGAACGCCACCTCCTGACCGTGCTGCATGCGGGCGAGCGTGTTATACATGCCGGCGGCGAGCACCACAATCATAATCAAGGCGGCCAGGCCGCCCAGCAGTGGAACCAGGTTCAGTGCGGCGAACATCAGCAGCGTAATTACCGTCATGCCGACCAGCAGGCCCGGCCTGCGCAGGAACAAGCGCCAGCCTTCCGTAATCCACGCTACACCGCGTTCAGCAGCAACCGTCTGATGCATCGTCATGCCCCTTGGGTAGGTCGGATCAAGCGCAGCGGATCCGACGGAACTGTGTCGGTTCCGCCTTCGGCTTGAACCGACCTACATGGTGATCTCAAGCGCCGTCGGTGACAAGCCTGCCCTTGAAACCCAGCGCCGCCGCAATCCCCGCGAGCAGCAGGCCGAGCAGAATCAGCGACGGGCCGATATAGCCCGCCGGGCTGGCCAGCAGCGTTTGTGCCCACGGCAGGCCCAGCGCCACCGCAAGATAGAGCAGGCCCGAGTGGCCGAGTGCGCCGACGATGAATACCCAACTGATGATGTGTTTGAATAATGCCGGCACTGCGAGAAATCCGAGCACAAGACCGACAACAATATTCAGCAGTGCCTCCAGATTGCCGTGTGCGTGTGGCCCGCCTTTGATGGCGTCTATCGGCATCTGGCTGTTGGCGCGCGCGGAGAGCGCGAGCAGCGCGGCGGAGTTGGTTTTGGCGATCTGTTCCGCCGTCATTTTTTCGAGGTTGACCTCAAAGTCGTTCGCCGCCACCACTTGCAGCGCGCTCATCTTTTCCTGTTTGGCCGCTTCGGCAACAGCGGTATCGCCGAAGTAATTCACGAGCATCACCGGCCCCAGTGCGGCGGTGAATACGAGGTAGATAAAACCGAACACGATATTTTTTTTGCCGATAGAGTTCATGGTTAGGTCACTCCCGCTTCAAATCCCGATAGAAGTTTTCATGCGGCCCAAAGGCCAGAAGCTTGATCGCGTCCTCGTTCTCGGCCACCCGGTAAGCGAGCAGGATAAGTTCGGTTTTGACCCGATACTTGTAAACTTGCACACCCGCCAAGTCGCCCTTCTTCACTTCACCGATCCCGGGGTTGGCGACAATGGCACGCACCGCTTCATCCAGAGCCTCCTTTTCTGCGGAGAGCAGCTTCTTCGTCGCGCGCGCAAAGCGCGGCGTGGCGATCAGTCTCATCCGAATTTGTACTCAGTACCCAGGCCCGCACGATCTTCCTCGATGCCCACCAAGGTGTCGACAATAAACCCAACCGGTAAATCCGGGTTTTCCTCAGCCGCCTTGCCGAGACGAGCCCAGTACTCGATTTGCTTAGGCACCGACCGCTGCATTGCGGCAGCATAGGGCTTGGCGGCCTCCACCAGTGCATCGGACAACTTCATTGCGGTAGCCATATGAAACTCCATTACGCGTTTATGGGGTTTCATTATAGCTCAAAAGGTTGCAAATAGAAACCAAAAGCAATAAAAGGAAGCAAAGTTTGAGGGTAGCCCCATTTCTCCTGCGTTAGCTTAAGGTTCTGCAAGGCCACGCGCTGCGCGTAGCCCCGTATATTTCTTGCAGCAAAGTTACCACAAACCAAGTAATTCTGGCGATCACTTACCCATGAGGATTTTCTCTCTTTACAGCGCAGTGGAGGGGTGAGGCAGCAAGCAGCGCCACCCTGAGCAAGGGTGGCGCTGCTGATTTTAATGGACTGAACCTGTCAGCTTATGGCTGGCAGTAGTTCACTGATGATTATCTTTAGCCTTAATCTCTATCTCTACCTTTGTCTTTGTCCTTACCGAGTCGCACCGCGCCGCAGCCCTTGAAGGCCTGGCCTGCGGTGGTGGTGCCGGTGAGGCAGGCGGTGGTGGCGCCGGGGGCGAGGTTCAGGTCTTGCTTGGAGAAGGTAAAGACGACGTCTTTCAGACGGTCTTTGTTTACGCGCTTGATCTTTTCGTGCTTGATGGGTGCGGCGTCTGCGAAGCGCACGGTGGTGATGTCGGCGGTGGTGGCGTCGAAAGTCGCTGAACTGAGCAGAGCTACCTTGATCTTGCCGTGGCTGTCGAGATTGATTTTGGCGGGCTTGTTTTCGTGCCGGTCATCGTCGTCGCCGGGTTTGATGTCAATGGCGACGGTGATTTCCGGGGGTGGCGGCGGCACGCTGTCGTTATCGACGATGGTCAAGACAGCGGCATCGGGCGTGCCCACAACTGCGCCGCCGGTCGGATTAGAAAGGGTGAGATTCACGGCCTCGTTGATTTCTATTACGGCGTCGTCCGTGATCGGCACCGTGAAGGTTTGGGGCGTGAGATCGGCGTCCGCAAAGCTCAGCGTTCCAATGCTGGGGGTGTAGTCGGAATCAGCAATGGCCGTGCCGTCGCTGGTGGAGTAGTCCACTGAAATCGCGCCTTCGCTGCCGCCGGTGCGGGTTACGGTGATGGTGGCGCTGGCGCCGCTTTCGTCTACGCTGTAATTCGCCGCGCTGAATTGCAATGCGCCGGCGATGCCGGAGTTATAACGCGCGAGCGCGAAGTCGCGGCTGAAGCTGCTGTTTGAGGAGTATCCGGCCGCGACAATCCTGCCGTCGCTTTGCAGGGCAACAGCACGCGCTTCGTCGGAACTGAAAAAGTTGGTCATGACTTTCCCGTTTACGCCGAAGTCGATGTCGAGACTACCGTCAGCGAGATAACGCGCAAGCCCAAAATCCGCCCTGGCAATACTATCGCGGGCAAGTCCGGCGGTTATAATCTTGTAATCAGACTGTATCTTGACGCTGTATGCGGCGTCGGGGCTGCCAAAGAAATCCGTGGTGAGCATGCCGTCGGCGTCGAAGCTGATATCCAGACTGCCATCGGTGTTGTAGCGAGCAAGCGCAAAGTCGCTTGCGCCAGAGGGGCCGGCAAGCCCGGCAGCGACGAGCCTGCCGTCCTGCTGCAGAGCCAAGGCATAGGCTTCGTCTGCACCACCGACGTCGGTAACCACCTTGCCGTCATTATCAAAAGTAAGGTCCAGGCTGCCGTTCTCATTGTAGCGCGCCAGGGCAAAATCAGTATCCAATCCATTCGATGCTATGCCTGCCACAACAATCTTATTGTCGGCCTGAATCACCAGCCCACGCGCTTCATCCAAACCTCCGGAGAAATCGGTGGTCACCTTGCCTGCGGTACCAAACAAGGTATCTAAACTGCCATTGGTGGTGTAACGGGCAAGGGCGAAGTCACCTATTGTGCCGATGCCCGCTGTGCCTGCAACGACAATTTTCCCGTCGGGTTGCAAGGCTATTGCGTAAACCCCGTCTCGACCACTGAAGAAATTCGTGGTGACCTTGCCGCTTGAGCCGAAAGTTGTGTCCAGGCTGCCGTTGGGGAGATAGCGTGCAAGGCCAAAATCTATGCTGCCACTGCTACCTATGACAAACCCTGCAACCAAGATGTTGCCGTCCGGTTGCACAACGATAGCGCGCGCCTCATCGGCGCCGCTAAAGAAGTTGGTGGTAAGTTTACCGTCCCCGCTGAAGCTGGTGTCCAGGCCCCCGGTGCTTAGATAACGGGCAAGCCCGAAATCAGTGTCTCCCGTGGCAGTTCGGCTCAATCCAGCAGCGAGAATTTTCCCGTCGGCCTGCACTGCAACAGCATTGGCCTCATCCACAAAGCCGGCAAAGTCGGTAGTCACCTTACCGTCAACATCGAAAGCTGTATCGAGCGTGCCCCCCGCTGCATAGGAATAGGAAGCAGGCATGGCGAGCAATAAACACGCTGCCATCCCAGCCATTGCTACCCTGTATCGCTGTGCTTGTTTTGTCATTTATGTGGACTCCAGCTAGGTTGTCAAAATTATAGCATTTTCTCTTTTGGCGGGAAGCAAAACACACAAGCATCGGGCCAGCAGACAGCGGTTACCCTATAAGTAATTGATTTTACGGCCTTTCAGAGGTATACAAAAATTGCACCTCACGTACGTACTCCGGGTTCTTGTTCCTGGATGTGGCGAAGTCCCCCGTTCCGGTGGCGCCGTCGCCGGCGACAGTTCCCTGACCCACGAGGGGGCTGTCGTCAAGCGCCGAAGTGACATTGAGCGTACTCCATTTAGGAGTCTCTGAAACATTGTAGCGCTCCAGGATAAACTGGGGGATATCTATGGCGGCGTTGACTGTGGCATCAAGATCGGGGTTAGGGGAGATGCCATTGGCGAAGGTGACGGATGCATTGTAGGAGGTAAAGGTAGGGGGGGAGAGGCCGATGCTTAGATTTGGATTCTGCAAGCCCCAGTAACGGTTTGCACTGGCGGTAGCATCAAGATTAGTGGAGGCTCCGATCTGAGGGTGATCGAATTTAATGGCATAGGCTCTTAAGCTTCCGGCGACACTGATTGAGTCAAAGGTCACGACCAAGGGGGCATATACAGGGTTGGCTGTCGTACCAAGGTCGCCCACTTCGAACGTGCGGCTGATATCCGAACCCGCTGGGAAAAATTTTGTAAGGCCCCCCCCCACGTGACCGCTGGCGCGCGTCACGTTGCCGGTACTTGAAATAATCACACCCGGCGTGGTAGCAGTCGGATCCATGCTGAGGATTCCGCTCACCAAATCAAGCAGCTTAGTAACAATGACATCGAAATCGAACATGCTAACCCCTGAGGGTGTCGTCGCATCCGTATTATTTATCGTGAGATTGTAAAAACTCGTCGAACTCGCGGGAAGAAAGGTCTGCAGCGCGGTACCGTTGAAGACGATGGTGCTATCGCCCGCAGTGAAGGTGCCGTCCTTGGTGAAGTCGCCACTGATGTTATGGATCAATGAGGCTGAACCGGCATTGAATGTGGACGAAAGATTGATGATAAAAGTACCGATAGTCAGTGCCGTATTTGCTGTAACGCCGGATGCGTGGGTGTTGGCGATGGTGAGTGAGGTAAACGTCGTGGCGTTGCCGGAGATTGTCTGTCCTGCGGCGGTGCCGTTGAAGGTGAACACTCCCGTGCCGGAGTTGAAGGTACCGCTATTGGAAAAGTTGCCGGCCAGATTCACGGTCGGATTGTTCGTGGCCGCGCGTGTCGTACCGGTTCCGAGTGTGAAATTGCCCGCGATGGTGGTCGTTCCGGCAGCCATGGTTTTGGTGCTGCCACCATCGAGAATGAGATGGCCGTAGGTCAGCCCGGAGGCAATCGTCTGATTTCCACCCTGAAAGTTCACGGTGCTGGTGGCGCCGAAGGTGCGTGTGGTGAAGCCGGTCGGGATGTTGGTAGTGCCGGTCAGGTTAAAGCGGGCACCATTGGCGACCTCGAAGGTTGTTGCGGGACCCACATGCACGAATCCGCCGTTGTTCAGGATGCCGCTTTGCACGCGCAGGTTGCCGAGGACTCTGGCCGCCGAGATCGCGGCACTCAAAGTGGCGCCGCTCGCGCTGGTGTTGTTCACATGCAGATTGCGGTAATTGATGCTGCTTACGCCGATTGGAATGGTCTGCGCTACTGCTCCATTGTAGTTAAATATGCTCGTCGTACCCGGCGTCAATGTGCCCACTGTGGCCGTAAACGCGCCGGCGAGATTGATGGTTCCCGCGCCGGTTATAGTGAGCAGATTGCTGGCGACGTTGCCGGTAATAAACACCAGGTTGCCGGCGATGTTGAGCGTGCCGGTCGAGAGGGTGATGCTGGCGATGAAAGTGGCGGTCGTGCCGGTTCCGCCCAGTGTTACGTTGCCTCCGGCGGTCACCGTGTTGGCACCGATAGCCAGGACATTGGTAGCGGCGGCGTTGGGTCTGTTCACCGTGACGCTCCCTGATGTCGTGAGGGAGGCTCCTGTTCCGGTCAATGTCAGGCTGCTGGGACCGGTGACTGGGGTCGCATTGCCAATGGTGACGGACGCAGCGCTGGCGGCGTAGCTGGCCGGGATGGTGACTGTGCGCCCGGTGGCGGTCTCACCGATAAACACGGCGCTGCCGCCATCGGGTATGCCTCCCGCCCCGGCGCAGGTCCCGGCCACGCCGCCGGAGGTCGAGGCCCACGTCGTGGCGACGTTCCAGTCAGCAGTCAATGGATTCACGGCGTAGCAATTGGCGGCGGGCGTGAACGGTGAGCCGGTCGGCACCACGCCCGGGGTGGAGAAGTTGCCGTTGCTGTCTCTGGTAAATATCCGGTAGTGGTAAGCGGTGCCGTTGGTAAGGCCAGTGTCGGTACACGTCGTGGCCGGGGGCAAGCCCGTGACGACGCACCGCACCTCGCTTGTGCCAACGGTATTGCCGACAATGTACGTGGTTCCTTCAACGGGCGTGTCGGCGACAGGGCCCGCCGTGCTCCTCAATACCACGATGCTATAAGCTACGGTCTCCACAGGACTTACGGGATTGGCCCAAGTAAACACGACTTGCGCATTCCCCGCCGTTCCCGACGCGGCGGTGACATCCCCCGGAGACAGGTTGTCTATCGTCACCGTGGTGCCGGCGGTGTCGGTTCCCTCATTTGGATTCGTACCGGTCCATGAGTTTATTTTTGCGGTGACCAAATAGGTGGATCCGGGCGGCACCTGCATGGCCGCATGACTTTTCGGCGTGATGCGGATTTTGTACTGGGTTAAGGTCGTGGTGGCCGTGAGCGTATTGGTGGACAGCGTGATCGTCGGTGTATCGCTGGCGGGATTGGCGACCGAACCGTAAACCGTGGTGCCGGCATCGTTGGTGATTTCCACCAGACTCAACCCGCCGGAGGAGCCCACCGAGAGCCCGACCACGGCCGCCGTGATCACATCCGTGCCGGTGCCGGTCTGGAAGGTAAACGCATCTGCCATGGTCGCTGCGCCGCCGGGCGCGAGGGGGGCTGCGGGCGGTGCCGGGTCGGCGCCGTTACCGAGGCGAGTGCCAAAGGGCTTCAGTGCCAAAGAGATTGCACCTTTAAACGAGGTGTTCGCTAGCGTCACGGTTGTGTTGGCGTATGCTGATGCGCTTGCTTTAACACCCGTTGCCATACAATGCCCGCCCCCAAGACCGGCGGTATTGGTGTTGTCTGTCCGTTCTGTCAAGCTTGTCAGGTCGGCATTTGCTCCAAAGGAGCATTGGGCAGTGCTAGTGCCGTTGAAGCTTGTAGAGGTTATGAGGGCAACCAGGGTTTCGGCTACTGTCGTTGTTGATCCGGGGATGGCGCCCGTCGTATCGTTAGCAGCGCCATCGTTACCGCCTGCGCCGGTATCCCAAGGATTGCCAGAAGTTGTGACGTCCAAGAAACAATGAATCTGGCCTGTTGTGTGGTCTCCTGAGTCTGCGACGAGTGGCGCCGTATCGCCGCCCACTGTGCGCTTCCAGAATAACGCTAACCGGGAAGCCGGGTTTGTAGCAGCTGTGCCAGCGAACTGTGGGGACCATGTGGGTACTTCAGCAAAACCATTCGCCGTCGTTAGTGAGATCGCCTGGTTCTCCGACTCCACAGCGAGCAGGCAAACATCGTTGGCCGCCATACTTGCCGGATAGGGTGGCGTGATAGTTCCTACTCCAGCCGTAAAAGTACCCGAGGCTCGATATGCCGGCGCGGCTTGTACTTCGTTCACCTCGGCCAAGGCAAACACCAGCATCCCCAGCAACAAAAAGGACCAGAAACGCGGTCTTTTTAAGGCTGGCATCGCTGACAGTTTGGCGGGCATGTTATTCCGGCGGTCCATAACGGTTGGAGACGGTGGCTTCGAGGCGGCGGCTGGCATAGTCCGGGTTGCCGAAGGCGCCGTATTCGGCGGTGCTGGTGAGGACAAGAACGTTAAAGATATTGTTCCCGCCGCCAGGGGTGCCGCCTTCTCTGTGGCGGCTGTAGCTGCAGGTAATCGTAATGTTGATGTCAGGCAAAGAGGCATCGGTGAACGTGGACGTGGAATTCGTGCATGGAGACAGCAGCGGTACAGCACTGCCGGCGGGGGTATTCACCGCGCGATTTATGGCCCATTCCAGCCCGCTTTTGGCGGCATAATAGGTGCGCGCGGCAATGACGGCATGGCTCGTGGTTGCTTGCTGCACGCCGCTGATGGTGACCATGTAAACGCCCAATGCGGCCAGCACCACGAGCAGAAAAATGGCGCTTATCAGGGTAAAGCCGGAGCAGCAGCGGGCAGCACTCACCGGCTGTTCTCCACCAATACCTGATGCAAGAGCCGCACCGTGCCGCCGGTCGTGTCGGAGAGGGTTAAATCGAGTGTTACAAGGCCGTATCTACGCACCGAATTGAAATCGCTGTTAATCGTGCAGGCGCTGACCTGGGCAGAGACGGGTGCTTTGATCACCCCGGGCAGCGCATCCAGCGTGGCTGCCGTGGTGGGTTGGGCACTCTGAATCGGGTAGTTGGCATAGCGGGTGAGCGTGCCCAGGGAAGGAGTGGTGCTGTTGGGCACGCACAGGTAAGTGACGGGTGTCTCGATGACGTACAGTCTTTGGTTGGGGCTCGCGCCGGCTGCGCTGGTGCTAAATCGGTGGAAGACCGCAGTACCTACAGAATTTCTAAAACTAATATGTGTTGCGCCCACGCTTCCAGGGATCGGGGCGGCTACATCGGTACCTGTCGCGGTGGTCGAATAATTAATCACGAAATTGGTTAAAGGAGTAATCACCCCTGTAGTTGGTGCTGCGCCACCCGCAGGTTCATAGGCGGAATTGCCCGTTGTCCCACGGTTGTTGATCACCATTCTGTGGGTCGCACTGCTGGTGCCAAGGGGGGGAAGGGGGACAATATGCTGGAAGAGTCTGTGAATATCAAACTGATCATCGCCGGCGGCGCCGAATGAAAGGGCTTGAGCGGCGCCTGTGTTGTCGTTATTTATGCCGCCGCCGGTCGTGTCGCGGTACATCGCCCCGTCAATCACCGGCAGCATCTCGAGGGCAAAGCCGCTGACAGTATTGATGCGCACGCTTTTGGGCAGCGCGTTGCGCATCTCGCGCGCCATCTGGCGCAGCGCGCTTTCGGCGTTGTTCACCAGCAGGGCGCGACGGGTGAGGTCTTGATAGCCCTCGATGGGGCGGGTGATAAACACGGCGGCGAGCGCCAGCATGATGCCGGAAATAACAAGGGTGAAGACCATCTCCACCAGCGTGAAGCCAGAGGGGCGCGGTGATGCTGGGTGTGTTATGCGTGTCATGATGCTGGGCAGGTCTCGCCCAGTTTTCCTCCGACACCGCCGACACCGCAGAGATAGTTGGTGCGGTAGGCGGTGAGCGGTATGTCGATATCGGAAAAATCATCGTGCGTGACGCGCACCGTGATGCGCAGCACGCGTATGCGTACCGGCGGCCCCACCGTGTTGGCGACGAGGTTGGCGGTAGGGCCCAGCGTCACGCCGCTGCTCACCACGGCGGCGAAGACGTTATAGCGTTCCAGCCCGGCGATGGTATTTCCCTGCCGGTCGCAGACGCCACCGGTAGGAGTATTGCAGCCGTTAGTGGCTACGCTGCCGCTGGTACTGTCGAGGTTTGCATAATCGCAGACGTTGTTATAAGCGGAGCGCCCGGCCACTTCCCGGGGAGGGCAAGCGGTGGGATTTAAAAACTTCTGCGCCAGGATTTCCTCCATATACGACTCGGCAATCAGCAGCGCCTGTTGGCGCAGCATGGGGTCGGCGCTGTGGCTGCTGGTCATGCTCATCACCAGCAATATGCCCGACACGGCGATGGCGACGATGACGATAGAGACAATCAGCTCGATGAAAGTCACGCCGCGAGCGTTGGCGTAACGCTGCCCGCCCCCATTCCTGCCGTCCCTCTTGCGGGGGCGGGGGGTGAGGTTGTTTTGAGTCATAAAAAACTTGTTCATGGCGCGGCTACGAATCCAGTCGCCCCCCAAATGGCGAACGATCTGCTGCCTACGGTGACCGTCGCCGAGCTGTTGGAAATGGTCGGCACGGTGCCGTAGGCGTCAAACACAATGGTGGTGGGATTCATGTTGAGTGTGATTCCGTCCGGCGCGTTGCCGATGAAGTTTGCGAATGTGCCGGGGTTGCGCACTGGCGCGGTGCCGTTGCTTTGCGTGAGCGCGAAACTGGTGTTGGTGACGACGGCAAACCGGACGGGGAGGCCGCTGGTGACGGCGTATTTCTGGGCGAAACGCGCCGCGGCGGTGACTTGATCGTAAAAACCGCGTTCATCAATATCGCCTTTGTTGAAAAAGCGCGGCCCGGCCACTGCGGCAAGGATGGCGCTCAGGATAAGCACCAGCACCAGTTCGACCAGTGTGAATCCGCTTGTTGTTTTATGATCGATCATGGGTAGGTAGCCAATAAAACATTTCGCTGCCGCTCGACCCCCTTTGCAACCAAATCCCCCTCGCTGCCGCTCGACCCTCCTTTGGAAAGGGGGTGGCCGCAGGCCGGGGGATTTTGGGCCGCGCCGCTGCTAGTGTTGTCGCTTCGCTTCGCTGAGATTAAAGCTCATTAATTCCGAAGCCATATGCTAGTTTAGACTCACGCCGGATTTTGCGGCAGGCCCGGATATTTGCGGGGCGGTGGCGGCAGGTACTACCACGCGCCTCATGTTAAATCTTTCGAGAATGCCCTCGACGCGTGTTTCGATCCGGCGGGCCTGCGCCGTTTCGCCCGCCTGCTGGCGCGCCCGGCGCGTGAGTTCATAGTACTGCAATATGTCCGGTGTTCCAAAATACCAGTAGCGCATGCCGTCTTCCAGCAGTTGTTTGGCCTCGGGTGTCTTGCCGCGACTGAGCAGGAGTTGCGCGTAGGCCGCGCGCGCCTTGTAAAAGCGCGGGTCGAGCGTGAGCGCCGTTTGATATTCCGTACTCGCGAGATCAAACCAGCGTTCTCCCGCGAGACCGGGGTTTTGGTGATAGAGCTGGCCGCGGGTGAGGAAAATCTGCGCGCGCAGCGCGTTGAGCCGTTGCGCCTTGGCGAGCAGTTCGAGGCTGGCGGCGTAGAGCAGCTTCCTGTCTTCGCGCGCGGCCTCGGGCAGTGCCGCGAGCAGGTGGCGGAACAGGTCGGCGTAGGTGTTCAATACATTGTCGGCCAGCGGCGAGAGGCGGGCGGCGCGACTCAGCGCGTCTCCCACGGCTTCCAGTTTCCCTTCCGTGGATAGGCGCAGGGCCCGTTGGTAGTAGTAATCCGATGCGGCCTGCGTGGCAAAATAGCTCAATGGAAACAGCGCGAGCAGTACCACCAGCGTAGAATACGCCCGCTTTCCAACCCAGGTGGCGGGGTGCAGGCGAAGCTGGCCTGCCCCCAGCACTCCTGCGGCGAGCTGATGAAAGCGCCCCAGCACCACGCCCGCGAGAATCAGCGTGGGCAGCACATAGAAATTGAAATTGAAAAAACTGTGCGCGGCGATGGCAAACAGGCCGGCCAACAGCCCGGTGATTTCGACGCGCGTTTCCGATGTCGTCCGCGCATTTTTAATCACGCGCACAAACAGCCACAGCGCCGTGCCCAGTACGGCAAGCAAGAGCAATATCCCGGGCAACCCGGTCTCAATCCAGAGTTGCAGATAGTCGTTGTGTACGTAATAGCCGCCGCTCTCGTCGGCGGGATCGCGCCACGGCGGCCACGCGAGCCAGAATGTGCCGATACCGGTGCCGAGCCAGGAGGCGCTTTTCAGCATCTCCCACGCCTGCTGCCAGATGATGTAGCGATCCGCCCCTGCGCTCGCCGGGTTGAATAATACGGCTTGCAGCCGTCCTCCTCCTCCTTCCTCTCCCCATGTCACGTTAGCCAGCAGGTAGGCGCCTGCTACGAGCATGAGCAGCGCCCAGATATTTCGTCTCGGCGCATGTCCCCATGCCATCCAGACCAGCAGGCCTAGCCCCAACGCAAAGCTCAGCAAGGCTCCGCGGCCTTTGGTGAGCGCAAGGGCGAACAACAGTAAAAACAGCAGCGCGCCCATGATTTTGGCGCTGCGTACACTCGGGCGTTGCAGTAAAAAATAAGCGGCGGCGGGCAACACGATGAGATTCAGAAACGCGGCGTGCGAATTAATGTCCAGAAATACCGAGCGCGCTATGTCGTGCTGCACGAACACCCGATAAAGTGCCCACACCGCAAGCACCACGCCGGTGAGCAGTGCCGCGCGGGAGAGGAAGTGCCAGAGCCGGTTCTGGTCTTGCGAGAGCGTGTAAATCCAGAACACGAGCGGTAGGCTGCCCACGATCCAGAAATAATTGATGCCGATCAGTGGCGCCGGATGCCAGACGAGCGAAAGCCCAAGCCAGAGCCAGAACAGGGTGAGGCTTAACGTCAGGCCGGTCTTAGGGAAATGGAGCCCGTGGGTGTAGCTCTGCCAGAGGACGCAGGCAAGCCAGAGATTCAGCAGTGCGAGGCTGGCAGTGAAGCACTCCACCCGGATGCCGTTGAAGAAAAGGGAAAAAATAAGCGCAGCAAGAAAAAGGGCCGCGCAGAGCAGCGCCCCATGGGCAAAGGATATCCGCTGCGTGTGTGTTCCCACTGAGGCTGATGTGTTTGCAGCCGTACAGAACAAGGGGCGCAAAACTGCCCCTCGTTCTGTATGTCTTAATTTCCCGGGAGCGAGTCTAGCAGCCGGTTGTTACAGAACTGATGGACGGTGCAGTGCCGCCGATTACTTGTTGGTCATACGTGGCGGCGCAATTACTAGGAGTGGTTGCACCGTTCTTCGTGAAGAACAGAGTGCCACCGCTGGATGCAACGGTGAAGCCTGAGGTATCGGCCAGCGCATTGGTAATTCCGCCAGTCGCGGCATCGGTGGGGTAGAAGCTAGCCATGGCGACGCTCGCTCCCTCCATACTGATGGATTCATTGGCGGCCTTGCTCTGGACTATGGCCGTCGCCTTCGCCAACGCGGCCGCGCTGCGTATGCTGCCTTCCAGTCCCCTTACGGTGGACACGCGGGCATCGACGGTGATGTCGGCAAAGCGTGGCACGGCGAACGACGCCAGAATGCCGAGGATCACAATCACCATCACCAATTCAATCAACGTAAAGCCTTGTTGTCTCTGCATTAAAAAAGTCTCCTGAATATTGTAAAGTACAAGACAAGGGGCCGCAGCCCCTTGGGTTAAGTTACCTGACCCGTCCAAGCCACGCCGCAGCGTGACTTGGAAATAGCCTTAAAGCAGGCCAAGTATCTGCTGAAGTCACACGTCTTCTGCATGACGAATCAATGCACCCAGTTAACTAGCAACCAGCTGTGTGTACCGAGATGGTGGGTGAGACGGCGGCGCTTTGCGCTGCTTGATATGCGGCATAGCAGTTCCCGGTTGTTGCACCAGTCTTCGTAAAGAGGAGGGTGTCGGTTGTGATGCTTTGGGTGATGGTGAACCCGCTGACGTCAGCCAGGGCAGCGACGATGCCCTCTGTAGTGCTGCCGGAGGAGGTCGGGTAGAAGTTGGTCATGGTTACCGTGGTGCCATCCATGCTGATAGAGGCGCCTGCCGCCTTCGACTGGGCGAGGGAGGTGGCGTGCGCCAAGGCCGCCGCGCTGCGCAGGCTGCCGCCGAGGGCGTTCACCGTGGCTGTGCGTGCATCCGTGGTGATATCGGCGAAGCGCGGCACGGCAAAGGCGGCGAGGATGCCGAGGATGACGATGACCATGACGAGTTCGATGAGGGTGAAGCCTTTTTGCTTGTTCATTGTAAGCCTCCTTGGACTTTTAGGGTCCGGAGCCGCAGCCCCGTGTATGTGCATCCAACTGTGCCCACTGGTCAGGCCGCAGCGCAACCACGGTGGGCATGCCTTCTTCAAAGTGACGTGTGAGACCCTCTCCTGTTGCCGGGCTTCATCTGTGTTCCAGCGCGGAAATCACCGGAACACTAGTTTCATCATAATCTTAGGATGTTGACAATTGCAAATTTAATGTGGGGGGCTAAAATCGCGCCAGTCCGAAGCTGGTGAGTACATACAGGCCGCCCAGGATGAAAACCGCAGCGGTGATGCGCGGGTGGCGTACCATGACCTCGTCCGGGGCGTAGCGCATGACGTCGAGGGGCTTGAGCGCCCTATCCGTGTGGTACCAGCGGTTGGCCCGGATTTCGAAGTCGCGCAGCAGGCTGGGGCGGATGATCAGCACGAGCGCGATGGGCAGCGCGAGCACACTCCCCGCCACCAGCAGGAATGCGCCGGCGTCCAGCAGCCAGCCGACCAGGTTGTGGTTGAGGCCGCGCCCCAGGGCGTTGAGGGCGGCCTGCGGGTCATAGCGAAACTTGAGTATGTAGAGGGTGTAGAGCGCGCCCGCGAGCAGGGCCGCGCCAACCTCGCGGTGATGACGGTAGACCGCGCGCTCGATGTGGCGCGGGGCGTCCAGCGGGTCGGTGAGCTTGCTCGTGGCAAACCATGTGTTGAGGTAGCGGTTGAGGCCCCATACGCGCTGCGGCGCAAGCAGCAGGTAGACGCCTATTACCACGGCGACGATGGAGCCGCCGATCATCAACGCATGCAGGACATACCATGCGGCTTCACTCAGAATTTGCCATTGTGCGCTCATCGAACCTCCTCGACTTTTGCTTGTAGATAGTTCTGTCACGTAGCTGCGCAACGTGACCTACGGGCTGCACGGTATTCTAAATCAATTCAGTGCGTATGCAGGTGCAAATTAAACAGGCGCTGATTTATTCAGCCAACGTCGTTCCCGCGCAAGCAATCGCAGGTCACGTTGCGCAGCTACGTGACAGAGTTACTGACCTACAATACTTCCCCATCAAGGGGGAAGGTGACGCCCTAGCGGTTGATCCAGGAATACGCCTCAAGTGCTTCGAGCCGTACGCCGCGGATGGCGTCCACGCCGTTGTCGAAGCGGCCGTTGTCGTTCATGTCGTCGTAATCGAGCCTGACGGCAAAGCGCGCGCGCGCGGGACCCGTGAGAGACGTCTTGAAGTATTCCACGTTGCTGACACGATACACGAGCGTGCGGTCGTGCAGGTCGAAATACCACTGGCCGCCCTCGACCGCGGCCGGGTCGGGAGCGTCCAGTTCGCCCACGTAGTTGTTGGGGGTTTCGCTCAGGCGGCGCATCGGGTTGGTGTCGACGAGCGCGGTGAGCGCCGGAATCTTCCCTTTGGCGACATGCGCGGCGACCTCGATGCTGAGCGCGCTCTTGAGCGCGCCGAGTACGTTTTCCATAGCGGTGCGTTCGGCGTCGATGCGCAGCGGCAGCAGCTTGTTCACCGCGATGACGAGCAGCAGCACGATGATGCCGATCACCAGCACCAGTTCGAGCAGCGAGAAGCCGCCCGAAAGGTTGCGTGCGTTGCGCAGCGTCTTAACCACCACCGCGCGCCGCCTTGGCGAGGTCCCACATCGGCAGGAACACGCCGAGCGCCAGGATCAGCACCATGATGCCGATGGCGACGATCAGTATCGGCTCGATGGCGGTGGCCAGGTTTTTGAGGTCGTAGTCCACCTCGCGCTCATAAAACTCCGCCACTTCGGTGAGCAGGGTATCGACCTGCCCGGTCTCCTCGCCTACCGCGAGCATCTGCAGCACCAGCGGGGTGAACAGGCCGCTCGCCACCGCGGTGCGCGTGAGGCTCTCGCCGCGCTCGATGCCGGTGCGCATGGCGAGGATGCGTTCCGCGATGTAGGCATTGTCCACCGCGCGCGCCACCACGCCGAGCGCCTGCACCAAGGGCACGCCGCTGCGCACCGCCATGGAAAACGAGCGCGCGTAGCGCGCCAGCGTGGCGCGGGTGATGATGCTGCCGATGAGCGGCAGGCGCAGCCGCAGACGATCCCAGGTATATCGCCCCACGTCGGTCTTGACGTAGTTACGCAGGCCGAGCACCAGCAGCACCAGCCCCACCAGCATGTAGGGCCAGTAGGCGACAAAAAAATCCGAGGTGCCAATCAATACCCGCGTGGCCCACGGCAGCTCCACGCGGAAGGATTTGAACAGCTTGGCGAACACCGGGATGACGAACACGTTGATGATGACGAGCGCGATGCCGATGGCGCCCATCACGAACATCGGGTAGCGCGTCGCGGACTTGATGCGGTCGCGCGTGTCTTTTTCCTGCTCCAGATATCTGGAAATCTGCGCGAACACCTCGTCCAGCCGTCCGGTATTTTCACCCACCTGCACCAGGCTGATGATGAGGCTGGGGAAGATGTGCGCGTGGCGCGAGAGCGCCACGGAAAGCTCGCGCCCCGATTCAAGCTGCTCCGAGATATCGGCGAATACGCGCGCCAGGGTCGGATTGCGCGTGGACTGCACCAGGCCCGCCAGCGCCTGGATCATGGGTACACCCGCCTTGGTAAGGGTGTACATCTGGTGGCTGAACAGAATCAGGTCGGAAAGCTGTACCTTGTGCTTGCCGCCCCTCAGGCGCAGGCCGCCGGGCGTGGCAGCCTCGGGTGCGCGCGCCTCGCGGATGTCGATGGGCGTGATGCCGCCGCTGAACAACTGGCCGGCGACGGCGTCGGCGGAGCCGCCTTCGATGCTACCGTCGACTAATTCACCGCGCGGATTGCGCCCCTGATAGCGGTAGACCGGCATCACTCACCCTTCATGCCGCGGGTTGATCCGGTGCAGGCTTCGCCGTCAGGTCGTCGCTCCTCTCTTCGAGGCCGCCCACAACGCGCATGGCCTCCTCCAGTGTGGTGATACCCTTGAGCGCATAGTCCATGGTGCATTGGCCCAGCATGTGGACGCCCATCTGCGCGCGCGCGCGGCGGCCGAACTCGCCGGTGTCACTTTTGCGCAAGGCCTCGGAGAGCACCTCGTCGATTTCCAGCAGTTCGTACACGCCGATACGGCCACGGTAGCCCGTGTTGTTGCAATGGGAGCAGCCGCTGCCGCGCTTGAAGCGCGCCGTGTCCGCCTGCGCCCCCAGCAGGGTGCGCAGCCAGGCCTGTTGGTGCGGGTCGGGCGTGTACGGCTCGGCGCAGGATTCGCAGGTGCGCCGCACCAAGCGCTGCGCTATCACCGCCTGCAGCGCCGCCGCCACCATGTAACCCTCGGCGCCCATGTCGAGCAGCCGGTTGGCGCAGCCGATGGCGTCGTTGGTGTGCAGGGTGGACAGCACCAGGTGTCCGGTCATGGCGGCGCGCAGGCCGATCTCGACCGTTTCCTGGTCGCGCATCTCGCCCACCAGCACGATGTCCGGGTCCTGGCGCAGGGCGGAGCGCAGCACGCGCGCGAAGGTGAGCCCGATCTTGAAGTTGACCTGCACCTGGTTGATGCGGTGCAGGCGGTATTCCACCGGGTCTTCCACCGTGATGATCTTGCTCTCCGGGCTGTTGATCTCGGACAGCGCGGCGTAGAGCGTGGTAGTCTTGCCGGAGCCGGTGGGGCCGGTGACCAGCACCATGCCGTACGGGCTTTGAATCAGCAGGCGAAAACGGTGCAGCATGTCCGCCGGCATGCCGAGTTGCTCCAGATTGAGCAGCCCGCTGGACTGGTCGAGCAGGCGCATCACCACCGACTCGCCGTAGTACACCGGCATGGTGGACAGGCGCACGTCGATCACCTTGTCCTTGATCTTGATGTTGAAGCGCCCGTCCTGCGGCAGGCGCTTTTCCGAGATGTCGAGGCCGCCCATCAGCTTGAGCCGCGACACCAGCGCGGACGCAATGCGCTTTTCCTTCATCACCTGCTCGTGCAGCACGCCGTCCACACGCTGGCGGATGCGCAGCAGGTTTTCGTCGGGCTCGATGTGGATGTCGGAGGCGCCGACCTGGATCGCGTCCTCGAACATGGATTGCAGCATCTTCACCACCGGCGCATCGGCGACCTCGACCGATTCGACCAGCCGCATGAGGTCGAACTCGGCGCCCATTTCCTCGCCCAGTTGTTCGGCGAAGCCGCTGATCTCCTCAGTGCGGCGGTAGACGGTGTCGAAGGTGCGCAGCAGCTCGGACTCGCGCACCACGGCCAGCTGGATCGGGCGCTTGAGCATGCGCGCGAGCTCGTCGTAGGCGAAGATGTCGGTGGGATCGGCCATGCCGACCGCAAAGCCGCCGCGCGCGTCGTCCAGCACGATGGCACGGAAGCGGCGCGCGTGGGTTTCCGGCAACAGGCGCACAATCTCCGGCTTGAACTTGTAACGCTTGAGGTCGATGAACGGAAGCTGCAACTGGCGCGAGAGAAAATCGAGCAGCTTGTCTTCGTCGATCACGCCGCTGTCGATCAGCATGCGCCCCAGCTTGTGCCCGGTTTTCTTCTGGGATGCGAGCGCGGCGGCAAGCTGCGCGGGCGTGATCACCTGGTGCTCGACCAGGAGATCGCCGAGGCGGATTTTCTTGCGTGGGGTTACTAAAGAGTTCATTAGTAAAATGACATCTCCGTTACGTCCCCGCCCCCTGTTGAGGGGGCGGGACAGGGTGGGGGTAGAGTAAAGATTGGAATTTTACCAAGAAGAAACAAAGTAAGCGGATATCGCTTACTTTGTTTCTTCTTGGTGCCTGGGTGTTCATCCGCTCACCTGTGCTTTCAAAGTGGAGATGCGGCCCTTGACGAAATCAAACACGGCCGGGCTGAGACTGCCCGTGGCCTGCGCGTGGCGATAGGCCTCCAGCGCCTCGGCGGGCTGTTGTGTCGCTTCGAGCGATATCCCCAGCCCCATCCACCATACGCCCTGCTGCGGCTGGCTGGCAAGCGCCTTGCGGTAGGCGCTGATCGCATCGTTGTGGCGTTCCATGCGCTGGTAGAGTGCGGCGAGAAAGGCCTGATACTCGATATCCTGTGTGGCGCTTGCGGCCTTGCCTTCCAGCACGGCGAGCGCCGCCGGGGTGTCGCCCTGATCCACCAGTACGCGTGCATACAGTTTGGTGAATAACAGGTAATCCGGTTTGAGCCTGATGCCCTCGGTGAGCACCGCCTCCGCTTCCTGCGCGCGCGCTTGCTTGAGCAGCGCATCGACCAGCGCTTCGCGCGCCTTGAGGTGCTGGGCATCCAGCACCAGCGCCTGGCGCAGGCGCGGTTCCGCGGCCTCCGGTTTGCCCTGCTGCAATAGCTGCGCCCCGTCCTGCCATGCTTGTTCGGCCTGTTCCGCGGCGGATAGAGCGCGCGCCTTCTTGAGGCTGCGGGCAGCGGTGCTGGCGGCGGGGCGCGAGGGTGCTGTAGGCGCTGTGGCGCTGCCGCTGCCCTGGACGGCGAGATCACTGTCGCCCTTTACCCCCTCCGGATAGAGGTCGATGACGAGGCGGTGGCCATAGTCCTGATCCGGCCCCAGCACCAGGCTCTTGGCCTGCGCCGCCGCCTTGAGGGTGAGCGTCAGCCGGAGATTCTGCTCGCCCTGGGGCTCGGCCTGCACCTGCTTGAGCAGGCTGTTGCTCAGATCAAACACGGGCAGCGGCTGGTCGAGCGCGGCGTGCTCCAGGTCGATCACCACGTACTCGGATTGTACGCTGAGCCGGTGCGTGATGGGCGCGCTCGCATCCAGCACCAGACGGGTGTGGTCGGGCAACACGCTGAGGCGCAGGGCCTGAATCTGCGTGACCGGGGGGGAGGGTGGGGAGGCCGGCGGCGGATCCGGCGCAACAGCGGCTGCCGGGGTCTCCGTGCCGGGTGTCGCAGTGACGGGCGCAGATGTGTCGGCGGCGGTGGCCTCAACCGGCGCGCTCACGGCCGGCGGTGCGGCCGCAGGCGCCTGCACCTGCGCCACGGGTTGTGCAGCCGGATGTGGGGCGAGAATACGCCACGCGCCCCAGATGATGACGGCGGCGAGTACCGAGGTGCCGGCCAGCGCGGCCAAGCGCAGGGCAGGCGAGCGGGAGATCTGTTCCAGAAGACTGGAGGCGCGTGCAGAGGCCGTCTGGCCTCCCGGCCAGATCAGGTCGTTCAGCGCCGCGCCATCCGACGGCGCGGACTTGGTGCGGCGCGACTCGAGGTCTTGCAGCATCTGGTTGATGAGGCTCATGGCAGCGGCCACCTGCCGTAGTAGTAATAATATGCACCGAGGCCGAGCGCCGTCAGCGTGGCCAGGGCGAGAGCAGTGTAAGCGAACTTAATCCAGGCTGATTTTTTCTCCTCGTGCACGTCGATGGTGTCCTGGATGGCGAGGCGCATGTGTTCGTGACCGATGGCGCGCGCACCCTGACCGAAGGCCGCAATCAGCGCCTTATGGCTGAGGATGTTGATCAGGCGGGGGATGCCGCGGCTGGCATGGAAAAGCTCATTCAGCACCGCATGCGGAAACAGACGCTTGCCGTGATAACCCGCCACCAGCAGGCGATGGGCGATGTAGCCTTCCATGCCCTCCCGGTCCAGCGGCGATAGATGATAGGAAAAACCGATGCGCTGTTTGAGCTGGCGCACCGAGGGCAGGTCCAGCACCATGTCGAGTTCCGGCTGACCGAACAGCACCACCTGCAACAGCTTGCGTTTCTCGGTCTCCAGATTGGTGAGCAGGCGCAGCGTCTCCAGCGTCTGCTCCGGCATCGCCTGCACCTCGTCGAGGCACAGCACCACGCGTTTGCCTGCGGCGTAAAAATCAATCAGCGCCTTGGTGAGCAGTTTCAGCAACTGGTGCTGGTTGATGTTTTCCGGATATTTGATGCGCAGCTCATCCGCTATCGCGAGCAGCAGTGTCATCGGTTCGAGGTAGGGGTTGTGGATGTAGGCGGTGACGAATTCGCTGCGCAGTGTGTTGAGAAACTTGCGGCACAGCAGTGTCTTGCCGGTGCCGACCTCGCCCACCACCTTGATGAAGCCCTCGCCGCTGCGCACCGCGACCAGCAACGTGTTGAGCGCCTCGACATGCGAGCCGTAGGCGTAAAAAAAACTGGTGTCGGGCGTGATGGTGAACGGAATCTCGCGCAGACCGAAGTGTTCGAGATACATGCTACTTGGCGGCGGGCCGCAGCGACTTGAGCGATTCCGCGGTCTTGCGCAGCGTCTGGGTCCATTGCTGCTGGTCATCGACCACGATCGGGCGCAGCAGAATCACGAGCTCGCTCTTGCGCGCCGAGTTGCGCCGGTTGTCCAGCAGGCCGCCAATGCCGGGCAAGCCGGAACGGTCCTTGCGCGTGGTGTCCTGCATCAAGCCACCGATCACGATCAGCTGGCCGTCGGCGGCGCGCACGATGCTGTCGGATTCACGCACGCTGGAGAGCGCAAGCGGGAATGTTTGCGACACACCGCCCACGCTTATCGTCTTGGTCTGGTCGCGCACCTCACTCACCGTCGGGTGGATGTGCAGAATCACGTCACCGTCTTCGCTGATCTGTGGCGTGACATCGAGCGCGATGCCGGAAAAGAACGGTGTGAGTGTGAGGCTCGGGGTGGTCGTGGTGGTGCCCGTCGTAGTCGTGGTCGTGGCGGAGGCGCTGGTCACGAAAAATTCGTCCGAGCCCACCTTGATGATGGCCTTCTGATTGTTCACGGTGGACACGCGTGGACTGGAGAGCACCTGCACCTCACCCTGGCTTTTCAGCAATTCGATGAAGGCGTTGAAGTCGGACAGCGCGAGCGCGAGTGAAAACACGCCGGTGGCGACGGAGAAGGGGCTGGCGCCGGCGACACCCGTGGCACTGAACACGCTGCCGCCGATCTGGCCGGCGGTGACGGTCTTGCCGTCACCGGGTTTGCCAAGCAGCGACCAGTTGATGCCGGATTGAAAACCGTCCTTGAGCTCCACCTCGATGATCTTGGCTTCCAGTATGACCTGGCGCTCGATGGAGCCCTGTGTCGCCTTGAGAAATTCATCAATACTGCGCAGTTCGCCCGGCAGTGCGCGCGCTACCACCACGCCGGATTGCGGATTAACCACCACGCTGCGCCCGCCTTCGGTGCCGATCAGTATTTTTAATGCGTCTTCCAGCTCGGTCCAAAAATCGGAGTGTGACTGGGTGCTGATCTGGCTGGTACCACTACTGCCGCCCGTGCCCGTGGTACCAGTGCCTGTAGTGCCTGTAGTGCCTGTAGTGCCCGTGGTGCCACCGCCGCCGCCCGTTAATTGCCCGGCACTGACACTGATGCGGGAGTTGCCGGTGCGGTTGATGGTGAGGTAGTTGACCTTGAAGATGCGCGACTGCAGCGCCGCAGGCAAGACCTGGTAGCCGGAGGCGGAGCGCTGGAAGTCATAACCGTAGACATCGCGCACGGCGTCCATCACTTCGGGGATGGTGACGTTCTTGAGAGTAAGCGAGATGTCGCCCGTGACCTGCGGGTGCACCACCATGTTGTAGGGCGTGCCCTCGACCAGGCCCATGAAAAATTCCTGCGCGGGCGCCTTGCTGACGGCAACGTCAAAGCGCGGCTCGCTGGGTGTGCCGCCGGATGTGGAGGAGATGCCGATGGAGGGCAGCAGTGCCGCAGAGATTTCGGCGGGTGGCGCGGCGGGTGCGGGCGCCGCTGTGCCGGAGGCCCCGAGTGCGGCGTCGATACGATCCATCGTGGTCGGGCCTTGCGCGGGCGGTGCCGCGCAGGCGGACAGCAGCAGGCATAGTACGACGAGAGAGGCTGATCGGGGGTGCGGCGCGGACGGTTTTGCTGGATAACGGTTCATGGCTGTGGCGTCGTAGTCCTCCCGCTCGGGGTTTTCACCGCTGCGGGCTGCATGGTAACAGAAAATTCTCCCTGGGTATCACGCAACCGCACGGTCGCGGGCGCCACCTCGACCACGGTTGCACCCTCGAGGGTGTCGCCGGGTTTGACCGCGCGGCCATTCACTACCGCAATGCGCCGTTGGGGCGAGATCAGTGTGGAGGTCAGCAGCCAGCGCTGGATCGGCGTAGCACTGCCGACATCGGGTTGCGCCCCGCCCACCGGTACGGCTTGGTAGTTGGGCGGCGGTTCGGTGGGATCTGACAAACCCTTCTCCGCCAGCGGCAATTCGGCTTGCACGGTGGATAGAGAAAAGAGCAAAGAGGCAAGAGAAAAGAGGAAGACACCCGCTCCCATTCCTTTTCTCTTTGCTCTTGCCTCTTTGCTCTGTCTTTCAGCCACCGATCCAGCCCTCCTTGAGGCTCAGGGTATGCACGGTGATGGTGATGCGGGCCTGCGGAAATGTCTGCACCCGCAAATCCACGCCGTCCCAGAACAGCCGCCACGGCAGCGCCTCCAGCGCCTTGAGGTAGCGCAGTGTGGCGAGATAGCTGCCCTCGAATTCAATCACTAGGCCGTGTTTGTAGAGCACGGGCGATGACGGCGTGGCGGGGGCGGTTGCGCTGCCGGGCGTCAGCGGCGCCGCGCCCAGATTTTTTGCGCGCACCAGTTTAAGGCCGGGTTCGCGCGTCAGCGCCTCCTCCAGCATCTGCGCCATCTGCGCGGGCTCGATCAGGCCCTCCATCATGCGCGTGATTTTTTTGTCGAGTTCGTCGCTCTCTGTCTTGAGCGCCGCGAGCTGTGCGCGGGTTTCCTCGTTCGGGTCGAGGCCTTGCCGGGTTGCCTGGATCGCCTGAATCTGCTGTCCGAGCGCCGCGATCTGTTGCTGCACGGCGCTGATGTCGTTATTTAACCGTTTGCGCTCCGCGCCGAACGGCTGGTACACAAAGGTATTGCCCAAGGCGATGATCACGCCGAACACGATGGCGCCGAGCAGCGCGCGTTCACGCACGGCGAGTGCATTGATGCGTGAGGTGAGTTGCTGCAATGAGGCCTTGAGCGCGTCCATGGGTTACGGTGCGGGCGAGGCGGCGGGCGCCGCCGCCGGAGGCTCGCTGCCGGTGCGCAGTGTGAAGTCGAGGCGCCCGGCGTCCGCCTCCGGACGCTGTATGAGCAAGGTGCGGAATTGGACACCGGCAAATACCTTTTCATCCGCGAGACGCTGGATATACGCGGGCACCAGCCCTGGGGTCAGGGTGCTGCCCGTGAGTTCGATGCTGGCGCCGCCGGCACCGAGCGCCATGCCGGTTAGCCACAAGCCTTGCGGACGCTGGCGCGCGAGTCCCTCCATATAAGGTGAAAGGCCATTGATATTGCCTGTGACATCGGTGGACGATGCCTGTACTACGCTGCGTTTTGGCTCCAGCGCGGCTCGCAGGCGCACGAGCTCCGCTTCCAGTTGCACATCCTTGGTCTTGGGCGGGAACTGCCTGGTGAGCTCTTCCATGTTGCGGGTGGTATCCGCCTGTTGCTGTTGCAAGCGCGCAAGCTCTTCACGTAACGGTACGGTTTGCCAGCGCATAAAACCGTACACCAGCAGGAGCAGGATCAGCCCTGCCGCGCCGCCCAACGGCAACAAGGTGGCGAAGGTCCAGCGCTGGGGCCGGAACGCCGCCTGATAGAGATTGATCTGCTGGGTCGCCACGTTCTAGGCCGACCCGTTGCCTGTCCGCAGCGCCGCGCCGATGGCGAGCAGGCAGCGCGCCTGCAAAGACCGGCTCAGCGGGGCGGCGCACTGTATGACCTGGTTGAGATCGAGTTCGTGCGTGGGGATGCCGATGTTGGCCGCGATATAGTTCACGGCGCCGGGCACCTCCGGCTCCATGGGTGTAATCACCAGTTGCGTAATCGGTGGCTGCGCATAGTGGCTTTCGTAGTAGTCGAGCGAGCGCTGGATTTCAAGGATGATACCGTCCAGCGCCTGCTTCAGTTCGGGAGTCGGTTCATCGAATCCGTCATTGCGGCCTTGCGCCGCAGGCGGCAGGTAGCTCATGAGTCTCGCGGTACCGGCCTCGATGCTGCGTGTGAGAAACAGCATGGACTGGCGCGTGAGGATGATGTGTCCGCCGTGCTGGGCAAGGTGCAGCAGGGCGAGACCGCGGCTGTCTTCCGGCAGCAGGGCGGCGATATTGCGCAGCGCAAGCTCCGGGATGTCGATCACGGAGAGCTTCAGGCCCGCCCCGCGCAGCTGCGCGGCGTAGCCCTGCACCGTGGCTGCGCGCGCGGCCACGGCATAGATGGTGCGGGGCCGCCCCGGCGGCTGAGCGGGCAGGTCGAACACGTCGATCACGGCCTGATCCGGCGGAAAATCGATGAGGTCCTTGATGCGCCAGCGGGCTGCGGCCTGAAGCTCGGCCGCCGGCACCGCCGGCGCCTCAATCAGCAGCAGGCTGTAGGACTGCGCCTCCATCACCGCGCTGCACGGCGCGTTGCCGAGCCGGTACTCGCGCGCGAGGCTCGCCAGGGCCTTGTCCGGATCAACCTCGGCCAGCGGGCGGAACACGCACGACTCAAGCTCCGGGCGCGCGCCCTCGCGGCGCCGCACGCGCGCCACGCTGAAGCCCGCAGGCGTGACGCTGATGCCGTTCAGCGTCTTGAGCCGCGCCGTTTGACCGAGCAGTGCAAGCAAATGAGCGCTCCCAATATGTGATGAGACGTGGCAAAAAAGTGAGATTCTGCTGCAAGTTAGCACAGCAACTTATTGTTGTAAATGATATTAGGGGGTGGGCGCGCAGACGCACTGTGTACGCGCCCGTGCTTTTAATGCACGAGAAACACCAGATCCCATACCTCGCGGCCTTCGCGTGTGGCACGCCGCTCAAACTTGGAAAGCGGCCGCGCGCCGCGCGTGGCGTAGCGGTCTGCGGGACAGGCGTTGGTAAACTCAGGTGCGGCGTCGAGCACCTCCAGCATCTGCGTGGCGTAATCCTCCCAGTCGGTGCAGAGATGAAAACGTCCGCCGCGTTTGAGTTTGTTGGCCACCAGCGCAACGAAAGGCGGCTGCACGATGCGCCGTTTGTGATGGCGGCGTTTGGGCCACGGGTCGGGGAAGAACAGATGTACGGCGTCAAGAGCCGCGTCGGGAAGGTAGCGGCCCAATACTTCCACCGCGTCGGCGCAAATCACACGCACGTTGCTGACCTGCTGCTCCGCCAGCAGGCGCAACAGATTGCCGACGCCGGGACGGTGCACCTCAATGCCGAGAAAATCCTGCTCCGGATGTGCGCGCGCCATCTCCGCCAGCGCGTCGCCCATGCCGAAACCGATCTCCAGCACGCGCGGGGCGGTGCGCCCGAACAGCGCGCTGAGATCGAGCGGTGCCGTAGCGAGATCGACGCCGTAGTCGCGCCATAGATTGTCCAGCGCCGCACGCTGGGCACCGGTCATGCGCCCCTGTCGCAATACAAAACTGCGGATGGGTTTCACTTAACGACAGAGAAAAGAGGCAAGAGGCAAGAGAAAAGTAAAAAACAGTAACGATTTTTTAAAATGTCTCCTTTTCTCTTTTCTCTTGCCTCTTTTCTCTGGGTTATCAGAAGAATGTGCCCTCCAAGGGCGAAGAAGCGTTGCCGTATAATTTACGCGGCATCCGTCCGGCTAAATACGCCTCGCGTCCGGCTTGTACCGCCTTGTTCATCGCGCTCGCCATGAGCACGGGGTTTTTCGCTGCCGCGATGGCGGTGTTCATGAGCACGCCGTCGCAGCCCAGTTCCATCGCAATCGCCGCGTCCGACGCAGTACCCACGCCGGCGTCCACCAGTATCGGCACCTTGGCGTTTTCGATGATGAGACGGATGTTGTACGGGTTGCGGATGCCGAGTCCGGAGCCGATGGGCGCCGCCAGCGGCATCACCGCGACACAACCCAGCTCTTCCAGCCGCTTGGCGATGATGGGGTCGTCGGTGGTGTACACCATCACCTGGAAGCCTTCCTTGATGAGAGTCGCGGCGGCCTCAAGCGTGGCGGTGATGTCGGGAAACAGCGTCTTCTCGTCGCCCAGCACTTCGAGTTTCACCAGTGTGCGACCGTCGAGCAGTTCGCGCGCGAGGCGGCAGGTGCGTATGGCGTCGGCGGCGGTGTAGCAGCCTGCGGTGTTCGGCAAAATTGTGTAGCGGTCCGGCGGCAGCACGTCGAGCAGGCTCGGTTCGTTCGGATGCTGACCGATGTTGGTGCGGCGCAAGGCGACGGTGACGATCTCGGCGCCGCTCGCTTCCGTCGCACGCCGCGTTTCTTCGAGGTCGCGGTATTTGCCGCTGCCGACCAGCAGGCGCGAACGGTATGCTACACCCGCGATGATGAGCGGATCGTGGTGGGCAGTGGATGCGGTATCCGGTAGCGCGCTCATGGTTGTTTATGTCTCAATGAAAATAATTACAACGCGTTCAGCACGCGCTCAAGCCGCTGGCGTACATCGCGCGCGACCTCGTGCACGGCGGGCTTATCTACCATTTCGAGCACGGCGTTGGGGTCCATGATCTCGACCTGCACCTTGCCCGCTGCGTCCTCACGCACCACTACGTTGCACGGCAGCAGCAGGCCGATGGACGGCTCCGCCTCAAGCGCGCGGTGCGCAAGCGGCGGGTTACAGGCGCCGAGGATGCGATAGGGCGGCATGTCCTGGTTCAGTTTCTTTTTCAGCGTGGCGGCAACATCGATGTCGGTGAGTATGCCGAAGCCTTCCTTTTGCAGTTCTTCGGTGGTGCGCGCCAGCGCAACGTCGAAGGTCATGCTGACCGTTTTCCCAAACCCATATTTGCATTGCATGTTGCTGCTCTCCTGCTTAGCCGCCGCCGATGGCGTGCACGATCTCCACACGGTCACCGGGATTTAAATGCTGTGCCACATACGCGCTGCGCGGCACGATCTCGCGGTTGACCTCCAGCGCAAGACGCTTGTCTAACAGGTCGAGCTCCTCAAGCAGCTGATATACGCTGTAGCCGATGGGAATTGCGCGCGGTGTGCTATTGACGAAAATTTCCATACTCTCTTTGGCGGCTCGTGGAATAGGCCGGGAAACAGCGGCGGGGGTGACAATGCTTATTTTGAAGGGTTCACGCGCGGGGTGCAATGGGTATGTCCCATACCGCGGTATAGTTGTGCTAAGCTTTTAGACGAATGCTGCTCTCCGGTTTTCACGCTGCGGGTGTAGTTCAATGGTAGAACTTCAGCTTCCCAAGCTGATAGCGTGGGTTCGATTCCCATCACCCGCTCCAAATTACGACAGTAGCGAGTAGCAAGATGGAAATCTTGGTTCGTTTCGGCAGCTTTATCGCACTGTTTATTCTCATGGCGCTGTGGGAGATGCAGCGTCCGCGCAGACCGTTGACGCAACCCAAGGTTAATCACTGGCGCACCAACCTCGCCTTGTTGCTCACGGATGTGTTGCTGTTGCGCTTCACGCTTGGCGCGGCGGCGCTGGCTACCGCAGGATACGCACAACAGCACGGCTGGGGCCTGCTGAACATCACGGCGTGGCCCGCATGGCTGGAATTGCTGCTCGCCTGGCTGCTGCTCGATCTCGCGCTCTATCTGCAACATGTGCTGTCGCACGCGCTGCCCGTGTTCTGGCGTCTGCACCGCGTGCACCACAGCGATCTGGATTTCGACCTGACCACCGGCGTGCGGTTTCATCCGCTGGAGATACTCCTCTCCATGCTCTACAAGATGGCCGCGGTGGCGGCGCTCGGCGCGCCGCCCTTGGCGGTGCTGATATTTGAGGTGGCGCTGAACGGTGCCTCCGTGTTCAATCACGGCAACGTGTATATCCCGGAGAAAATAGACCGCTGGCTGAGATTTTTGATTGTCACGCCGGACATGCACCGCGTGCATCACTCAAGCGTGGTCAACGAAACCAATTCCAACTTCGGATTTTCGATCTCGCTGTGGGACCGGCTGTGCGGCACGTACCGCGCACAACCCGCGCTGGGGCAGTTGGAATTCGAGATCGGCCTGAAAGAGTACCGTGAACGTCTTGGCTGGGGCGCGCTGCTGTTATTGCCGTTTCGCCGCAGACTGGGCCGCTACAGCCTGCGCAGGGATGCGGACTGAGCATGAAGCTGATTCTGATGCGTCACGCCGAAGCCGAGCCGGGCGATGCATTGCATTATCCCGATGATGCGTTGCGCCCGCTCACGGCGGAGGGCGCCAAGACACAGAAGAAAGTGGCGCAGGCGTTGCAGCGCATGGGTGTCATGCCGCAGCGTATCTTCACCAGCCCGCGTCTGCGCGCGCGGCAAACCGCCGAGATCACCGCGCAGGTGCTGGGGTTGAATAATGCGCTGGAGGAGAGCGACGCGCTGGGGGATGACTGTTCACCGGATAGTGTGCTGGCGTTGCTGCGCGATTACGCTGACAAGGAAATTATTCTCTGCGTGGGGCACGAACCGGATTTAAGCGAATTAGCGGGCGCGCTTTTGTGCTCCACGTATGCGCTGCGCATCAAGTTCGTAAAGAGCGGAGTGCTGGGCATCAGGTTTGAGGGCGAGGCCGGTAGCGGACGCGGCATCTTGTGCTATTTTTACCGTCCGCGCGATTTGTGTGCACTGCTGTAATAAAAAAGCGGACACCCGTTAAGGTGTCCGCTGCAAGCCAAGGCAACGTGAAGACTCAGAAGTCGTGGTTGATGCCGATGGAGAAGGTGGAGGGGTCTAGCCCGGCCGTGGGCACCACTGCACCGCTCGAACCGCCCGTGCCCAGGCCGTAACGCGCGCCGGTGTCGTTATCGGTGGTGGCATACAGGGCGTAGAGGGCTGTGCGTTTGGAGAGTGCGTGATCAAGGCCCACCACATACCAGTTGGCACCCGTGTTGCTTGCGACGTCATTGTCGCCGGCCCGCGCGTAGGCAATCTTGACGGTGTTGCTGGCCATCTTGTGTGAAAGCGCCAGATACCATGCATTGCGGTCGATCACGCTCGCAACATTGTCTTCCGACAACGATTCGTATATCAGGCCCAGCTTGGTCTTGTCCTCGTTGAAGGTGTAACCCAAACCGAATGTCAGGCCTTTAGTGTCATTGCCGCTCGCGCCGCTCACGTTATCAAGATTATGTTTTTCGTAGGCAACGCTGCCGTAGAACGGGCCGTTTTCATAAAGGGCGTTCAGGCTGTATCTGTCCCGGTTCACGCCGCCGGTTTCATCGGGGCGGTAAGCCGCCATAAACTGGAGGCCATTCATCTTCGGGCTCCAGTAATTGATGCTGTTGGGCTCGCGCTCGTTGAACGGCGTGGTCGCTCCGCTGACATTGCCGATGATGGTGTTGAAGTCGCCCATGCTGTCGCTCCAGATGTCGAGCCTGCTGGTGGCGAGCTTGTAGGGGTTGTCGGTATTGCCTAATACCGCCGTGCCGAAACCGCCTGCAATACCGACATAGGTGTTGCGGCCCGTGCTGAACAGGGTGGTGCTAGCATCGTCCATGTTCACCAGAGTTTCCATCTGGAACAGGGCCTTCAACCCGTTGCCGATGTCTTCCGCGCCCTTGAAGCCGAGACGGGAAGAGTTGCTGGAAACGCGGGTAACGGTATTGCTGCCGTCATCCGTCGAATCCACCGACATGCGCGCCTTGCCGTAGAGGGTGTAGCTATCCTCCGCGTGCGCCGCTGTGGCGGTGACTGCCGCGGCCAATGCGATGAAAAGAATTTTTTTGTGCGTACTCCGTTTCATTCCGCTGTCTCCCATCTTAGTTTTGCCGTTTGCCAGAATCATTGTAAGTAAAATTCAGGATCATCACCAACCCCCGCTTGATTGCCTGCGCAGGCTACGGGAGATTTATTACACTGCGATGAAGGATGCATTAAGGATTGCGTCACATATAACGGTATGGCGCCGGTAAACTTTACGGTTTCCCATCCGATACATTGCCTGTGGGCACTCCATCAGGGAAGCGTGTATGAAAAATCATCGACTGTATCCGCGTCACACCACGCCTGCGGGCGCGGTGGTGCGGGTGGGTGACAGATATATCAATGCCCAGGGCATCGAACTCAAGGTGGCGCGGATATTTTCGTTACCCGCCGACGCTGACGTGTGGGTGGAGTTTCAGCCGCGGGAGACCGTTTTCGCCGGCAAGTGCTGGCAGGGCGAGCTGGTGATGCACTGTGCCGATGCGGACACGCGCATCCGCTCGGGCGAGGGCAGTGCCCGGCCGTGTGTGTATATCGAAGACCTGGATCACATACGCCGTGCCGATGAGCTGATCGTCGCGGCGGCCTGACGGCGCGCGCGGGTTGCGCGCGGCCGGTACCCCTGTGGTATGCTTTAAGCGCCTGTCTTTGTACGCACAGGCCTTTGGGTGGATGGGGGGTGTTGGCAGCACATGCGCGACGAACAGGCCCTGCATGACATTCTGGCGCACAACCAGCTCGTCCCCCTTTTTCAACCCATCCTTTCGTTTGCTGAAAATCGTATCTACGGTTACGAGGCATTGATCCGCGGCCCGGCGCAGAGCCCCCTGCATACGCCGGCCATGCTGTTCGATGACGCTGCGCGCGGTGCGCGGCTCGCGGAAGTGGATCTGCGCTGCCGCCGGGTGTGTCTCGAGGCCTGGCAGCGCCTGCATCTCTCAGGCAAGCTGTTCCTCAACATCAGTCCGGCGAGCATGGTGCAGCCCGGTTTCCGGAGCGGCGAGATGCTGGAAATGATGAACGCCGCCGGGGTGGCGCCGGGGCAGGTGGTGATGGAGCTCACCGAACACGCGCCGACCAGTGATTACGCCATGCTGCGCGAGGCGGCGGCGCTCTACAAATCCATGGGTTTCGAGATTGCCATTGATGATCTGGGGGCGGGCTATTCCAGCCTGCGCCTGTGGTCCGAACTGCGCCCGGATTATGTGAAGATCGACATGCACTTCGTGCAGGGCATTCATCAAGACCGCAACAAACGCCAGTTCGTGCAATCAATCATGGAGATCGCCTACGGCCTCAACTGCAAGGTCATCGCCGAGGGCGTGGAGCGCAAGGAGGAATATCAGGTCCTGCATGGCATGGGCATCACGCTGGCGCAGGGGTACTATTTTGCCAGGCCCGAAGCCCTGCCGCCCGCCACACTCTCCACGCACAGTTTCTCCCCCGGAGCTTACACGGGCAGCGGCTATATGGCGGGATTGAACCGCTCCGCGACCGCCGCCGCGCTCATCAGCACGCGGCCCACCGTGGGTCCCGATACGGCCGTGGAGGAGGCCGGTGAGCTGTTTCATAACACGCCGAATCTCACCGCGCTGCCCGTGGTCAAGGACGACGTGCCGCTCGGACTGGTGCGGCGCACCCAACTGATGAATGTGCTCGCCAGCCGTTATGGCCGCGACCTGCACGGCAAGAAGCCTGTGTCACAGTTCATGGAGCGCAGGCCGCTCATCGTCGATAAAAACCTGCCGCTGGAGAAGCTGAGCAAACTCGTCACCAGCGAGGATGATCTTTATCTCAGCGATGAATTCATCATCACCGCCAAGGGGCGTTACCTCGGCATGGGCACCATCGTGCAGTTACTGCGCAAGATCACCGATCTGCAGGTACGCAACGCGCGCTACTCCAACCCGCTCACGCTGCTGCCCGGCAGCGTGCCGATCAACGAGCGTCTCGACGGCCTGATCGCCAAACGCTGGGGCTTTGTCATGTGCTACTGCGATCTCGACAACTTCAAGCCGTTCAATGACACCTACGGCTACAGCCGCGGTGACGAGGCCATCAAGTTGCTCGCCCGCATCCTGATCGACTCGGCACATAAACGCCACGACTTTGTCGGCCATGTGGGCGGCGACGATTTTATCATCGTCTTTCTGAGCCAGAACTGGCAGCAGCGTTGCCAGGGTATTCTGGATCGCTTCGCGCGCGAGGTGCTGGAGCTGTACCCGGAGGAGCACCGCGCCTCCGCCGGCATCTGGGCCAAGGATCGGCGCGGTAATGAGACGTTTTACCCGATCATGAGCGTGTCGCTCGCCGCGGTGGAGGCGCCGCAGGGGCGCTTCGCCTCGCATCACGAGATCGCGGCGCGGGTGAGTGAGGTCAAGGAACAGGCGAAAAGCATCGCAGGCAACAGCCTGTTCATCGACCGCCGCCACGCCGACAGCGATGCCGGACAATTGTCGTTGATTGATTAGCACGCTGTAACACAACCGTCATCATTCCGCAGTGTAATGGCGCGTGCTTAAAGCCGGAGTAAATATGGAATGACCAACCGCATACTGGTAGTGGAAGACGAAGCCGCGATCAGCGAGATGGTCGGGCTTGCGCTCGCGCGCGCGGGTTATGAGTACGACATTGCGCACGACGCCGAACAGGCGCTCGCCCTGATTGCGCAGCAGCCGCCGTTGCTGATTGTGCTCGACTGGATGTTGCCGGGGTTGAGCGGCATAGACCTCGCGCGCCGCGTGAAGCGGGAAGAGCGTACGCGCGCAATACCGATCATCATGCTGACTGCGCGCGGTGAGGAGGCAGACAAGGTGAGGGGTCTTGAGGTCGGCGCCGACGATTATCTCACCAAGCCGTTTTCACTGAGCGAACTGCTGGCGCGCATCAAGGCCGTGCTGCGCCGCACTGCGCCCCAGGCGACCGATGATGTGATCGAGGTGGAGGGGCTGCGCCTCGACCCGGTGAGTCATGTGGTGACCGGCCATGGTCGTGCGCTCGCGATGGGCCCCACCGAGTTCCGCCTGCTGCACTTTTTCATGAGCCACGCCGGGCGCGTCTACAGCCGCAATCAATTGCTCGATCTGGTGTGGGGCAGCAACGTGTATGTCGGTGAGCGCACGGTGGATGTGCATATCCGGCGCCTGCGCAAGGTGCTGGAGCAGCACGGACATGACACGCTGATCCAGACCGTACGCGGCTCGGGTTATCGCTTCGCGCAGCCGCTGAAGGCTGTGGCGGGGTAACGCTTAGCCCGCCGCCGAGCGCGAGGTCTTCTTGCGTTCGTGTTCCAGCAGTTGGCGCTTGCGCAGACGGATGTAGTGCGGCGTGACCTCCACCAGTTCATCGTCGTCGATAAATTCCATCGCCTGCTCCAGCGACATGCGCACCGGCGGCACCAAGATCACGTTTTCATCCGAGCCCGAGGCGCGCATGTTGGTGAGCTGCTTGCCCTTCAGCGGGTTGACCACGAGATCGTTGTCGCGCGAGTGCAGCCCGATCACCATGCCTTCATACAACTCTTCGCCGGGGCCGATGAACATGCGTCCGCGCTCTTGCAGGCTGAACAGCGCGAACGCCACGCTCTTGCCCGCGCCGTTGCAGATCAGCACGCCGTTGGTGCGGTTGCCGATGGTGCCTTTTTTCACCGGCGCATGATGGTCGTACACGCTGTACAGCAGGCCGGTGCCGGAGGTGAGGGTGAGGAAGTGGGTGCGGAAGCCGATCAATCCGCGTGTCGGGATCATGTATTCCAGGCGCACGCGCCCCTTGCCGTCGGGCTGCATGTTGGTGAGGTCGCCCTTGCGCAGGCCCATCTGTTCCATGATGCTGCCTTGATGCTTGTCTTCGACATCCAGCACCACGGCTTCGTAGGGTTCGCACAGCTCGCCGTTAATGACGCGGGTGATGACCTGCGGCCGGCCCAGCGCCAGCTCGTAGCCTTCACGGCGCATATTCTCGACCAGGATGCCGAGGTGCAACTCGCCGCGCCCGGAGACGCGGAATTTGTCCGGGTCAGGGGTGTCTTCCACCCGTAACGCCACGTTGTGGATCAGTTCGCGTTGCAGGCGCTCGCGAATCTGGCGGCTGGTGACGTACTTGCCGTCCTGGCCCGCCAGCGGTGAGGTGTTGACCTGAAACATCATGCTCACCGTAGGCTCGTCGACCACGAGCGCGGGCAGGGCCTCCACCGCGGTGGGGTCGCACAGCGTATCGGAAATGCCCAGACCATCAATGCCGGTAAAGGCGATGATATCGCCGGCCTCGGCCTCCGGTATCTCGATGCGTTCCAGACCGAGCATGTTGAACAACTGCAAGATGCGCGCGTTGCGCTTCACGCCCTGCGGATTCACCACCACCACCGCCGAGTTGGCCTTGACGCGTCCGCGCGCAATGCGCCCGATGCCGATGACGCCGACGTAACTGGAATAGTCGAGCGAGCTTACCTGCATCTGGAACGGGCCGTCCGGGTTTACCTGCGGCGGCTTCACCTCATTTACTATGGTCTCGAACAACGGCGTCATGTCGCCGGAGCGCGCCTCGGCATCGAGGCTGGCATAGCCGTTCAGCGCCGAGGTGTACACCACGGGAAAGTCGAGCTGCTCCTCGGTCGCGCCGAGGCGGTCGAACAGGTCAAAGGTTTGGTCCAGCACCCAGTGTGCGCGCGCGCCGGGACGGTCGATCTTGTTGATGACGACGATGGGTTTCAGCCCCAGCGCAAAGGCCTTCTGCGCCACGAAGCGCGTCTGCGGCATGGGCCCGTCAACGGCGTCCACCAGCAGCAGCACGGCGTCCACCATGGAGAGCACGCGCTCCACCTCGCCGCCGAAATCGGCGTGGCCCGGTGTATCGACGATGTTGATGCGATAGTCGCGCCAGCGCAGCGCGGTGTTTTTGGCGAGGATGGTGATACCGCGCTCGCGCTCGATATCATTGGAGTCCATCACGCGCTCGGTGGTTGCCGCACGCGCGGCAAAGGTGCCGGACTGCTGCAAAAGCTTGTCGACCAGCGTGGTCTTGCCATGGTCAACGTGGGCGATGATGGCGATGTTGCGTAATTTCTCTAGCATGATTTCTTTGGCACGATTAAAGGCCCGCGGGCAAATGACAACCGCCTATTCTACAACAAAACAGGGATTTCAGGCATAAAAAATCGTGAAACGCGAGGGATGCCCGCCGGGGCGGGTTTTTAAGGGCGCGCGGCCCAAGGATGGGCCGCCATTTTCCAAACACGCCGTATGTGTTTGGAAAATGTAGCAAAGCAAAAATCACACTTTTTGCTTTGCGGGTTGAAAAAGCCCATGGAGGGGCTTTTTCAACAACCTATCAAGTTGCGGCAGCGCTGGAGAGCGTGCAGCTTTGGCGCCGCAGCAGGTCGAAATCGTCTTGTTCCAGTATCTGGTCCAGGTGGTCGAGGTTGAGGCGGATGGCCTCGCCGTAGAGGTCCAGCCCATCGAAGTGCGCCTGGGCGAATTTCTCCACGCCGTGAAATTCCCTGTGCAGGCGATGCTGCGCCACCTTTTCATGGAATACCGGCGTTTTGCTGAGCAGGTCTTCGGGTGAGCTGTAGTTGACGTGTTCGCTGCCGTCGTCATGGCGTACGCGCGCGACGCCGCCCAGCACAAACTCGGGGTAGAGGTAATCGCGGCATTTTTCGAGGTACAGGCGATCCGACATCTGGCCCAGCAGGTCCGCGCTGCCCAGCATGAAGCCCAGCAGGCGGTCTTTCGGGTCGTCGAGCTGGATACGGCTGAGCGCGATTTCAAAGCCGGTGAAGTGCACGATCTGTCCGGCCACCGTCACGCTGTCCGGCGGGAGGCCGAGGCCCGGCAGATACTGTTCCATGAATTGCGCGCTACGCGAGACATGAGTCAGCGTGAACTCGGCGCCGTTTTTGTGCCCCGTGTCGCTCTTTTTGCGGATATAGCCGGCATCATGCAACAGCGCCACAATGAGGCCGAGCAGCGCGCGCTCTTCTCCCAGCCTCTCGCTCTCGATGTGGTTGCGCTCGTAGCCGTCGATCAGGCGCGCCATGGCGAGGGTGACGTCCAGCGTGTGGCGCATGTCGTGGAAGCGCGTGTCGCAGGCGAGGTAACCGGGAAATTTGCCGCCGAACAGGCGCTTGAAGTCGGCGAATACCTGGTCCAGCAGGTTAATCGAGGCCGTCGGGTAGAGGCCGAGGTAGATGCGACACACGGCGGCGTTGACCGCGTCCACCGATTCTACATTGATCTTGTTGCTGACGTCGTTCTGGGTGAGACGGTAACGCATGCGGCACCTCGATATCCCGGCGGCTTGGGACAGTGTAATGCCCGCGCCGGGGGTGGGCAAGGCGTCCGGGGTCACCGAAGATAAGCTGCTGATTTTGCTCGCATCAGGCCAGACCCACCCCCAGCAACGTGCCGATCAGATAGGCCATCACGCCCGCCCCGCCGCCGATCAGCGCCAGGCGCAGGCCGCCCCACAGCGCCTGCTTGCCGGTGAACAGGCTGAGCACCGCGCCGACCAAAAACAGACACACGACTGCGGCCCCGGCGCTGATATAGACGGCATTCGGCCCCGCAAACCACAGTGGCACCAGCGGCACCAGCGCACCCAGCGCGAAGGCAAGAAACGACCAGGTGGCCGCGCCCCACGGCGAGCCGAGTTCGTCCGGGTTGAGGCCCAGCTCCTCGCGCGCCAGTGCATCGAGCGCGTGCTCGGGGTTCTGCAACAAACTCTGCGCGGTGGCGCGCGCCTGCGCCAGCGGCACGCCGCGCGCCTGGTAGATAAGGGCGAGCTCCTCGGCCTCCTCTTCCGGGTACTCGTCCAGTTCCTCGCGTTCCAGCCCGATCTGGTATTGGTACATCTCGCGCTGCGAGCGCATGGAGACGTACTCGCCCGCCGCCATGGAGAGTGCGCCGGCCAGCAGCCCCGCCGCGCCCGTGAGCAGCAGCACCTTGAGGTCGGCCACGGCGCCCGCCATGCCCATGATGAGGCTGGTGTTGGAGACCAGGCCGTCGCTGACGCCGAACACCGCCGCGCGCAGATTGCCGCCGCTCGTCGCGCCCCGGTGCCGTTGCCCGAAATCCTGCACCGAGGCGGGCATGGCATGGCCGCCGCGCGCGGACGCGCTGTAGACGGAGAGGCCGCGCACCTTGATCGCGGCGAGCACCGGACGCAGCGCGCGCGGGCCGAAAGTGCGGATGAGCCGCGCCACCAGGCGTGCGCGCAACGGCGGGTGAAACGCGGCCGGCACGGCAGCGCCTTGTGCGCGCGCCTGCTGCACCCAGATGCCGGCCTGGGACTCTGCGGCCTCGCCCAAGCGCAGGAACAGCGTGCCCTTGACGGGATCGGACTCTACCTCCGCCAGCACGCGGTAGAGATACGCCGACTGCATCTCTTCGGCCCAGTTTTCAGTCGCTGACATGATCGTCTCCCGCTGTGCCCAATAGGTTGTTGAAAAATCCCATCCATGGGCTTTTTTAACAAGCAAAGCGAAAAGTGTGATTTTCGCTTTGCTTCATTTTTCAAACACATACACCGTGTTTGAAAAATGGCGGCACATCCTTGTGCCGCACGCAGTTTGTTTTTCAACAAACTGCTAATTTGCCGCTTATGCAGCCGCTAGGCTAACATGTCTCCAGTTTTTGCAGGATGCCGTCATGCCCAAAAAACCCTCGCTCGATTTTGAACGCACGCTCACTGAGCTGGAAGCGCTGGTCGAGCGCATGGAAAAAGGCGAGATCACGCTCGAGGCCTCGCTCAGTGATTTTGAGCGCGGCATACAGCTCATACGCCTGTGCCAGAAATCGCTCGCCGAGGCGGAGCAGAAGGTGCAGATATTGATGGAGAAGGACGGCGCGGCCCAAGCGGAACCGTTCGAGAGCGATGACGAATAGCGGTTGCCGTGCCGGTGCCTGAGTGGATGGAGCATTACCGCGCGTGCGCCGACGCTGCACTCGATCGCTGTCTCCCGCCCGCCACCGCGCTGCCGGTGCAACTGCATCAGGCCATGCGTTATGCCGTGCTCAGCGGCGGCAAACGCATCCGTCCGGTGCTGGTGTACGCCACCGGCGCGGCGCTCGGCACGCCGCCGGCGCAACTCGACGCTCCGGCGTGCGCGGTGGAGCTGATCCACGCCTATTCGCTGGTGCATGACGACCTGCCCGCGATGGACAACGACGACCTGCGCCGCGGCCAGCCCACCTGTCACAAGGCCTGCGGCGAGGCCACGGCGATCCTCGCGGGCGACGCCCTGCAGGCGCTGGCGTTTCAGTTGCTGACGCAGGATGCCGCGCTCGACGTCACGCCGGTGCTGCGTCTGCGCATGATTGAAATCCTGGCCGAGGCGAGCGGCTCGCGCGGCATGGCGGGTGGGCAGGCGCTGGACCTCGCCGCCGTCGGGTCGCAGCTTACGCTGGCGGAGCTCGAATACATGCACATCCACAAGACCGGCGCGCTGATCCGTGCCGCCGTCAGGCTGGGCGCGTTGGGTGCGGTGCAGGAGAGCGATCCGCTGTTCGCACAACTCGACCGTTACGCCAAGTGTATTGGCCTCGCGTTCCAGATTCACGATGACGTGCTCGACGAGGAAGGCAGCACCGCCACGCTGGGCAAGGTGCAGGGCGCGGATCGCAGGCGCCACAAGCCCACCTATCCCGCGCTGCTCGGCTTGAGCCAGTCCAGGCAGATGGCGCGCGATTTGTGCGACGAGGCGGTGACGAGCTTGAACAGTCTCGATAGCCGCGCCGAGCCGCTGCGCAATCTGGCGCGCTACATCGTGGAGCGGTCTAATTAGGTTTGAGTTGATCCTCATTAAACTTGCAACGCACACTATCCGCCGTCATCATTAGCACATACCGCTACACCCACGCTGGCCTTATGTCTTATCCCCTACTTGATCGCATCCACAACCCCGAGCAGTTGCGTACGCTCGACGAAGCCGAGCTTGCGCCGCTCGCCGCGGAGCTGCGCGCGTTCCTGATCGAATCCGTCGGGCGCACCGGCGGGCATCTCGCCGCCGGGCTCGGCACGGTCGAGCTGTCGATTGCGCTGCATTACGTATTCAACACACCCGACGACCGTCTGGTGTGGGACACCGGGCACCAGAGCTACCCGCACAAAATTCTCACCGGCCGGCGCGAGGCCATGCGCAGCTTGCGGAAAAAAGGTGGCCTCGCCGGTTTCCCCAAGCGCGACGAAAGTCCCTACGACACCTTCGGCGTCGGCCACGCCGGCACCGCGGTGAGCGCCGCGCTCGGCATGGCGCTCGCTGCCAGTGCGCGCGGCGATGCGCGCAAGACCGTGGCGGTGCTCGGCGACGGCGCACTCACCGCGGGCATGGCGTTCGAGGCGCTGAATCATGCGGGCGATCTCGACGCCGATCTGCTGGTGATTCTGAACGACAACGACATGTCGATCTCGCCCAACGTGGGCGGCATGTCGAATTACCTCGCGCGCGTGTTGTCCGGCAAGGTGTATTCCACCATGCGCGAGCGCAGTAAAAAGATACTGGGTGTGATGCCGCCGGTGTGGGAACTCGCGCGCCGCACGGAAGAGCACATGAAAGGCATGGTGATCCCCGGCGGCACGCTGTTTGAAGAGCTGGGCTTCAACTACATCGGCCCCATCGACGGCCACGACCTGCCCACGCTGCTCAAGACGCTGCGCAATCTGCGTGCGCTCAAGGGGCCGCAGTTTCTGCACGTGGTCACGCAAAAAGGCAAAGGCTACACGCCTGCGGAGAACGATCCCTGCGGTTATCACGGCGTGGCGGCGTTTGACCCCGAAAGCGGTGAGCCGCTTGCCAAAGGCGGTGGCACGCCGAGTTACACGCACATCTTCGGCGACTGGCTGTGCGAGATGGCGGCGCGCGACGAGCGCCTCGTCGCCATCACCCCGGCGATGCGCGAAGGGTCGGGTCTTACGAAATTTTCCGAACGCTATCCCGCACGCTATTTCGATGTCGGCATCGCGGAGCAGCACGCCGTTACCCTCGCCGCGGGCCTCGCGTGCGAAGGCTTGAAGCCGGTGGTGGCGATCTACTCCACGTTTTTACAGCGCGCGTACGACCAGCTCATCCACGATGTCGCGCTGCAAAATCTGCCGGTGCTGTTCGCCGTTGATCGCGCCGGTATCGTCGGCCCCGACGGCCCCACGCATGCGGGCAGTTTCGATTTGAGCTTTATGCGTTGCATCCCGAACATGGTCATCATGGCGCCGACGGACGAAAACGAATGCCGCGACATGCTGACCACCGGCTTTTTGCACCACGGCCCCGCGGCGGTGCGTTACCCGCGCGGCGGCGGTCCGGGTGTCGCGCTGCAAACCAGCTTCACTGCGCTGCCCCTCGGCAAGGCGAAGCTGTGCCGCCCCGGCAAGCAAACCGCGCTGCTGGTCTTCGGCGCATTGCTGGAGCCCGCACTGGCGGCGGCACACGAAATCAACGCCACAGTGGTCAACATGCGCTTCATCAAGCCGCTCGATGAAGCCATGGTGCGACAGCTCGCCGCTCAGCATGAACTGCTGATCACGCTCGAGGACAATGCCGTGCAGGGTGGCGCGGGCAGTGCGGTGAACGAATGCCTCGCCGCGCAGGGGTTGGCCGCACCCATCATCAATCTGGGACTGCCGGACGAATTTCTCGATCAGGGTACGCGCGCCGAACTGCTCGCCGCATGCGGGCTCGACGCCGCAGGCATTCTGCGCGCCGTGCGTGGCCACTTTGAAACACAGCGCCAAGTGGTACCGATTAAAGTAAAATAGCGCTGTGACCGCTCAATACACCCTCAAGATACTCACCGACTTCGCCTCGGCGCACACCCTGCGCGACTACCCCGGTGACTGCCGCCGCATGCACGGCCACAACTGGAAGCTGGAAGTGGAGGTGGTGACTGATCGTCTGGACGATACCGGCATGGGCGTGGATTTCCGCGTCATCAAAAACGCCGCACGCGACCTCGCCAAAACCCTCGATCATTATTATCTCAACGACATCCCACCGTTCGACAAGGTGAACCCGACGGCAGAAAACATCGCCGCCTATTTTTTTCGCGGGTTATCGCAAACCCTGAACCAGCCGCATCTGCGCGTCAGCGCAGTTACACTGTGGGAAACCGACCGCGCCTGTGTGAGATATACCGAGCAGGTATAGCGGGCTAATTCTTCCGCTTCAGTAGCATCGTCTGCCCGCTGTGTTGCATTTCGAGACGGCCGAGGAACGACATGCCGAGCAACACCTCGGGCGGCGAGAGGCCCTCGATCACCATGCCGTCTATCTCGCGTAGCTCAATGTCGCCTACCTTGACCTTGGTGAGCTTGACCACGTAGGCCGGTGCGATGCCGGAGGCGGTGGAGGCGGTGGTGGGCTGGCCGTTGAGCCGGTAGTTGATGCCGAGCCGTTTGGCCTCGGCGGAGTTCATCGCCACCAGCGTGGCGCCGGTGTCCACCAGAAAATTCACGGTGAGGCCGTTGATGGTGCCCACCGTGGCAAACATCCCCTGCGGGTTGCGGATGATCGTCGCACTCGCTTGCTTGGGTGGATCCAGGTGGGTATTTACCTGGCTGCCGAGTACATAGGTTTTCTGTTTGCCGTCGATCTCCAGCACCGCCTCGTTGCTGGTGGCGCTCACCAGCTTGACGCCTTCCGGGCTGGTTTGGCCCACGCTGAGCGCCTGCTGTTTCCCGTCGATGACAACAATGGCCTTGTGCTGGAACAGGCCGAGCACGACTACGGTGTTGACGGCCAATAGCGCGGGGCTGGCGAGCAGTAGGCCCAGACTGACAGCACAGATACGGATGGCGCGGCAGGACATGATGCACTTATTATGCTCCGTATGAAGCCGGTGCGCATCTTCCGCCATGTCGCCAATGAAGGGCCGGGTTATTTCGCCGCGGTGCTGGAGCGGCGCGGTATTGCCTATCAACTGATACACATCGACCAAGGCGAGGCGGTGCCGCCGGAGGTGGAGGATGTCTCCGGCCTGGTGTTCATGGGCGGGCCGATGAGTGTGAACGACAACCTGCCGTGGATTGCCGAGGAGCTTGCGCTGATTCGCCGCGCGGCGGAGGCCGGTGTGCCGGTGCTGGGCCATTGTCTCGGCGGCCAGCTCATCAGCAAGGCCCTGGGCGGCGTGGTGAGCGCCAATGCCGTGAAGGAGGTCGGCTGGCACAGCGTGCAGCGCGTGGACAATCAGCTTGCGCGTGACTGGCTGGATACGTTGCCGCAGGAGTTCGAGGTGTTTCACTGGCATGGCGAGACCTTCAGCCTGCCGCGGGATGCAACGCTGCTGCTCACCAGCCCCGCGTGTACGCATCAGGCGTTCGTGTGGCGCAACATGCTTGCGTTGCAGTGTCATGTGGAGATGACGGCGGCGATGGTGCGCGACTGGGCCGCGCACGAGTGGGCGGCCCCCGGCGCGACGGTGCAGGGCGCACAGAAAATGCAGCAGAACCTGCACGCAAAAGTGAGCGCACTCCACTGCGTGGCCGATGTGCTTTATGCGCGCTGGCTGCACCATGTGCAGACGTAACCGCAGGACGTGTGAGCTATACATAGCGCCCTAAATCTACTGCGCGTCTTTGATGCGGGTGCGTGCGGTGCTCGGAATCCTCATGTACTGGTATGTACACTCCGGTTCCTGCGCTCCACCGCCCCCGCCTGAAAGCCGCTCGCTACGATTTATGTCGCTATGTATAAAAACACCGGGCGCGCTATTGACACGGTAACGAGATGCTCAAATAATCAGGGTCGTTATTAGTGATATGCCTGTTTGCTTCGGCGGGGTTTTCAATCTGAGGCACACTGGCGATGGACAGTGCAGTTATAACTTCAAGGGGTTGCCTGTATGAGTCTTGGTACAGTGAAGTGGTTCAACGACAGTAAAGGTTTTGGCTTTATTACCCCCAGCGACGGCACCGAGGACGTATTCGTGCACTACTCCGCCATCGAGTCGGAGGGGTTCAAGTCATTGGCAGAAGGCCAGACGGTCGAGTTCGAGACGACCAAAGGCCCCAAGGGCCTGCAGGCGGCGCACGTCAAGCCTGCCTGAGGTGCTGCATCCGCTGCGGTGGGCGGATGCGTGAAGTCGGCAGAGACACCCTTCTGCGCTTATCTTGATCTCCTGCCGGTGCGACAGGAGGGTCGTCTTGCGCGGCCTTTTCTGATACGCTTTTCGCAACTACACAACCCTGCTCCGCACTGAACAGCCGCAAGGAAATCACATGACGATGCGTAAAATCGAGGCGCTGCTGCTTGCGGCCATACTGTTAGGTGTGGCAGGCCTGCTCGGCGGCTGCGGGCAGAAGGGCGATCTGTATCTGCCGGATCGTGCACAGACCCAGCCCGACCAGAGCAAGCCGGGTTAGTAAAACGGCCCGCCCGGTCGTCCCTGCGTCACTACTCCATGGATTCCTTCCAATACCGCAACGGGCGGCTGTTCGCCGAAGCAGCCGATCTCGCCGCCATTGCCGCGACGCACGGCACGCCGTGTTACGTGTATTCGCGCGCCGCACTCGAAGCGGGTTTCCGCGCGTTTGATGACGCCTTCGCGGCTTATTCCCATCCGCACCTCGTCTGTTACGCAGTCAAGGCCAACGCCAATCTCGCCGTGCTCAACTGCCTGGCGCGCCTGGGCGCGGGCTTCGATGTGGTCTCTGGTGGTGAACTCGCACGCGTGCTTGCCGCAGAGGGCGACGCGCGCAAGGTAGTGTTTTCCGGCGTCGGCAAGCGCGCCGACGAGATGCGTCAGGCACTCACGGCCGGTATCCGCTGCTTTAATGTCGAATCCGCGCCCGAGCTGGAGCGGCTCAACGAGGTGGCGGGTGCGCTCGGCATGCGCGCGCCGGTGGCGCTGCGCGTCAACCCCGACGTGGACGCGCGCACCCATCCCTATATCGCCACCGGTCTCGCCTGCAGCAAGTTTGGCATCCCCATCGCCATGGCGCCCGCAGTGTATGCGCGCGCGGCGGCGCTGCCCCATATCGAGATCGTGGGCGTGGACTGCCACATCGGTTCGCAATTGACCGACACCGCACCGTTCGTCGCGGCGGTGGCGCGCGTGCTCGCGCTGGTGGATGCGCTCGCAGGGCAGGGCATCCACATCCACGAACTGGATCTGGGCGGCGGGCTCGGCATTCCGTATCAGGACGAAACACCGCCCGCGCCGCAGGAGTATGTCGCGGAGTTGCTGCACGCCGTGGGTGATCGTGCCTGCACCCTGCTCATTGAACCGGGGCGCGCCATCATCGGCAACGCGGGCGTGTTGCTGACGCGCGTGGAATATCTCAAGCTCAACGGCGCGAAAAATTTCGCCGTGGTCGACGCCGCCATGAATGACCTCATGCGCCCGGCGCTGTATGACGCTTGGCACGCGATTGAGCCGGTGCAGCCGCGCAACACGCCCACGCGCGTGTATGACGTGGTCGGCCCGGTGTGCGAGAGCGGCGACTTTCTCGGCAAGGAACGCGCGCTCGCGCTGGAGCAGGGTGATCTGCTCGTCATCCGCTCTGCAGGCGCCTACGGCATGAGCATGAGCTCCAATTACAATACGCGCCCGCGCGCCGCGGAGGTGATGGTCGATGGGGCGCAGGTGCATCTGGTGCGTGCGCGCGAAACAGTGGCCGAGTTGTTTGCCGCCGAGCGGCTGCTGCCTTGAGGTACCAAGAAGAAAAGACAAGCAATATTGCTTGTCTTTTCTTCTTGGTACCAAATCCTGTTTTACTTACCCCCACCCTGCCCCGCCCCCTAAACAGGGGGCGGGAACGTAAGCTGAAATGTCGTCTTACGTGTGAATTACTTAGTACAATACAGTTCCAGCGTGAAGCATTAACCCGGGAATTCAACAGTGGAACAATTGCACGGAACCACGATTTTATCGGTGCGCCGTAACGGCAGCGTGGTGGTCGGCGGCGACGGCCAGGTGTCGATGGGCAACACCGTGATGAAGAGCAACGCGCGCAAGGTGCGCCGTCTGTATCACGATCAGGTCATCGCCGGATTCGCCGGCGGCACCGCCGACGCCTTTACCCTGTTCGAGCGCTTCGAAGGCAAACTGGAAAAGCATCAGGGCAATCTCACGCGTGCCGCGGTCGAGCTCGCCAAGGACTGGCGGACGGATCGCATGCTGCGCCGTCTGGAGGCGCTGCTCGTGGTCGCCGACAAGAGCGCCTCGCTCATCATCTCCGGCAACGGCGACGTCATCGAGCCGGAAAACGGCCTCATGGCCATCGGCTCGGGCGGCCCGTATGCGCAGGCGGCGGCGCGCGCCTTGCTGGAAAATACCGAACTCGACGCGCGCAGCATCGTCGAGCGCGGCCTCGCGATTGCCGCCGACATTTGCGTATTCACCAATCGCACCATCACGCTGGAAGAACTTCCGGCAGCCGTCTGAGCCGCATCATGTCCCTCACACCGCAGCAAATCGTCCAGGAACTGGACAAGCACATCATCGGGCAGGCCGCCGCCAAGCGCGCCGTGGCGATTGCCTTGCGCAACCGCTGGCGCCGCGGTCAGGTGGATGAATCGCTGCGCAACGAAATCACGCCGAAAAATATCCTGATGATCGGGCCGACCGGTGTCGGCAAGACCGAAATCGCGCGCCGTCTCGCCAAGCTCGCGCATGCGCCGTTCCTCAAGATCGAGGCCACCAAGTTTACCGAGGTGGGTTACGTCGGGCGCGACGTCGAGTCCATCATCCGCGATCTGGTGGACACGGCCATCAAGATGACGCGCGAGGAGGAAATCAAAAAGGTGCGACCGCGCGCGGAGGAAAGCGCCGAGGAGCGCATCCTCGACATTCTGCTGCGGCCGGCGCGTGAAAGCACGCGTGCGGATGCGACGGTGGTGCAGGACGAACCCGCCACGCGCCAGGTGTTCCGCAAGAAACTGCGCGAGGGCGTGCTCGATGAGCGTGAGATCGAGGTCGATCTGAGCGTCGCGCCGGTGGGGGTCGAGATCATGGCGCCGCCGGGCATGGAAGAAATGAGCAGCCAGTTGCAGAGCATGTTCCAGAATCTCGCGGGTGGCCGCACGCGCACCCGCAAGCTGCGCGTGAAGGAGGCGTTCAAGCTGCTCACCGATGAAGCCGCCGCCAAGCTCATCGACGAAGAGGCGCTGAAGGCGCGTGCACTGCAAAGCGTCGAGCAAAACGGCATCGTGTTTATCGACGAGATCGACAAGGTGGCCAAGCGCGGTAATTCCGGCGGCGTCGATGTCTCCCGCGAAGGCGTGCAGCGCGACCTGCTGCCGCTGATCGAAGGCTGCACCGTCAACACCAAGCTGGGCATGGTCAAGACCGACCACATCCTGTTTATCGCTTCCGGTGCGTTCCACCTGAGCAAGCCAAGCGACCTGGTGCCGGAGCTGCAAGGCCGTCTGCCGATTCGCGTTGAGCTGAAAGCGCTGACGCCGGGCGACTTCGAACGCATTCTCAGCGAGCCCCATGCGTCGCTGACCGAGCAATACCGCGAACTGCTTAAAACCGAAGGCTTGGGCATTGAGTTCCTGCCGGACGGAATCAAGCGTTTGGCCGAGATCGCCTGGCAGGTCAACGAGAAGACCGAGAACATCGGTGCCCGTCGTCTGCACACCCTGCTTGAGCGCCTGCTGGAGGAAGTGTCCTTCAGTGCCGGCGACATGGCGGGCGCGCAGAATGGCGAGGCAATCAAGATCGACGCCGACTACGTCAACAGCCACTTGGGCGAATTGGCGCAGAACGAAGATCTGTCTCGTTATATCCTGTAAGGCTTACGCAGGAACCGCTCTGCTTTAATGTGGGAGCGGGCTTGCTCGCGAATGCGGTGGGTCAGTTTATGCAACGGTGACTGACCCACCGCATTCGCGAGCAAGCCCGCTCCCACAGTTTAAAGCCGGTTCCTTCAGGATCATCTCTGAGCGGTTCCCCAAATGACCAAACTGCCTACCGCCATCAACCTGCACAAAGCCTCCAAGACCCTGGGCCTTACCTACGGTCCTGACGAGGTGTATCAACTGCCCGCCGAATTCCTTCGCGTGCACTCCCCCTCCGCCGAGGTCCAGGGCCACGGCAAACCGATCCTGCAATTCGGCAAGCTCAATGTCGGTTTGACCAAGATCGAACCCGCCGGCCAATATGCACTGAAATTGACCTTCGACGATGGCCATGACAGCGGATTGTTCACCTGGGACTACCTCTATCAACTTGCCGTGCGTCAGGACGCGCTGTGGGCTGACTATCTTGCCGAGCTGAAAGCCGCCGGAAAAACCCGCGACCCGAGCCAGTCGGTCGTGCGGCTGATGCTCTAGCTCAGGCCTCTTGCTCATTAGTGGGCATTTTCTAATTCCATCTGCTTGAATGCCCCTCTGTCGTGGCCAACGATTGGCCCGCTTGCGAAAAAAATTAAACTCGGGTAACCAATGGAACTGGCAAGTTCCCTGCATTTGACGATGCGGTATTAACGGTCACCCGAGCAGTAGTACCAGGCTGTGCTGTGTGGCAAGTAGTGGTACACAGCGGTACCCGGTACTCGTCTGTCGGACAATGGAGCGTCGTAGATGAGTAACAAGAACAACGATGACTTGAAACGCCAAGCCTCGGAAAACACCCTGGGGCTGAACCCGATCATCGCGTTACGGAAAAAGGATTTACTGGCATCCGCTCGGATGGTGCTGACCCAGGCCATCAAACAACCGTTGCACAGCGTCAAGCACGTCGCCCATTTTGGCGTCGAATTGAAGAACGTGGTGTTCGGCAAATCACAGCTGACACCCGAGGCCGACGACCGCCGCTTCAACGACCCGGCGTGGACCCAGAACCCGCTCTACAAACGTTACCTGCAAACCTACCTGGCGTGGCGCAAGGAGCTGCACGACTGGATCGGTGACAGCAACCTGTCGGAGCACGACATCAGCCGCGGCCACTTCGTCATCAACCTGATGACCGAAGCCATGGCGCCCACCAATAGCGCGGCCAACCCGGCGGCAGTCAAACGCTTCTTCGAAACCGGCGGCAAGAGCCTGCTGGATGGCCTGTCCCACCTGGCCAAGGACATGGTGCACAACGGCGGCATGCCAAGCCAGGTCAACATGGGCGCCTTTGAAGTGGGCAAGAGCCTGGGCACCACCGAAGGCGCCGTGGTGTTTCGCAACGATGTGCTGGAGCTGATCCAGTACCGGCCGATCACCGAGCAGGTGCACGAACGCCCACTGCTGGTGGTGCCGCCGCAGATCAACAAGTTCTATGTATTCGACCTGAGCCCGGACAAGAGCCTGGCGCGGTTCTGCCTGCGCAATAACCAGCAGACGTTTATCATCAGCTGGCGCAACCCGACCAAGGCCCAGCGCGAGTGGGGCCTGTCGACCTACATCGAGGCGCTGAAAGAAGCGGTGGATGTGGTGAGCGCGATCACCGGCAGCAAAGACATCAACATGCTTGGCGCCTGTTCCGGCGGCATCACCTGCACCGCCCTGCTGGGCCACTACGCGGCGCTGGGCGAGAAGAAGGTCAACGCCCTGACCCTGCTGGTGAGCGTGCTGGACACCACCCTGGACACCCAGGTGGCGCTGTTCGTCGACGAGCAGACCCTGGAAGCAGCCAAGCGCCACTCCTACCAGGCCGGTGTGCTCGAAGGCCGCGACATGGCCAAAGTATTTGCCTGGATGCGCCCCAATGACCTGATCTGGAATTACTGGGTCAACAACTACCTGCTGGGCAACGAGCCGCCGGTATTCGACATCCTGTTCTGGAACAACGACACCACCCGCTTGCCGGCCGCGTTCCACGGCGACCTGATTGAGCTGTTCAAGAACAACCCGTTGGTTCGCGCCAATGCCCTCGAAGTGTGCGGCACGCCGATCGACCTGAAGCAGGTCACCGCCGATATCTATTCGTTGGCCGGCACCAACGACCACATCACGCCGTGGCAGTCCTGCTACAAGTCGGCGCAGCTGTTTGGCGGCAAGGTTGAGTTTGTGTTGTCCAGCAGCGGGCATATCCAGAGCATCCTGAACCCGCCGGGCAACCCCAAGTCGCGTTACCAGACCAGCGACACGATGCCGGGCAAGGCCCTCGACTGGCAGGAGAACGCCACCAAGCACACCGATTCGTGGTGGCTGCACTGGCAAGCGTGGCAGGCGGAGCGGTCGGGCAAGTTGAAGAAGGCGCCGACGGCGTTGGGTAATAAAGCGTACGCAGCGGCTGAAGCGGCGCCGGGCACTTACGTACATGAACGATAAAGCACACACAATTTTGTGACTGGAACGGGATCAACTGTGGGAGCGGGCTTGCTCGCGAAGGCGGTGTGTCAGTTGATACATCTGGAGATTGATTCACCGCCTTCGCGAGCAAGTCGAATCGTCGCACCGCCGCTCCCACACTGACCGAGTTCCGACAGGGAATAGCGCGCCATTTTGCAGGGTAAGCCCATGCCGCAACCGTTTATCTTCCGTACCATCGACCTGGATGGCCAAGCCATCCGCACGGCGGTACGCCCGGGCAAGCCTCACTTGACGCCGCTGCTGATTTTCAACGGCATCGGCGCCAACCTTGAGCTCGTGTTTCCGTTCGTCCAGGCCCTGGACCCGGACCTGGAAGTGATTGCCTTTGATGTGCCAGGCGTCGGCGGCTCGTCGACTCCCAGTCGGCCTTATCGCTTTCCCGGCCTGGCCAAACTCACCGCGCGCATGCTCGATTACCTGGACTATGGCCAGGTCAACGCGGTGGGCGTTTCCTGGGGCGGCGCGCTGGCGCAGCAGTTCGCCTATGACTACCCGGAGCGCTGCAAGAAGCTGATTCTCGCCGCCACCGCTGCCGGCGCCTTTATGGTGCCGGGCAAACCGAAAGTCCTGTGGTTGATGGCCAGTCCCCGGCGTTATATCCAACCGTCCCATGTGGTGCGCATTGCCCCGATGATCTACGGCGGCTCCTTCCGTCGGGATTCCAAGCTGGCCGCCGAACACGCCAGCAAAGTGCGTTCGGCGGGCAAGCTGGGCTACTACTGGCAACTGTTCGCCGGGCTTGGCTGGACCAGCATCCACTGGCTGCACAAGATCAAGCAACCAACCCTGGTGCTGGCCGGCGATGACGACCCGCTGATCCCGCTGATCAACATGCGCATGCTGGCCTGGCGCATACCCAACGCTCAACTGCACATCATCGACGACGGTCATCTGTTTCTGATTACCCGGGCCGAGGCCGTGGCGCCGATCATCATGAAATTTCTCCAGGAGGAACGCCTGAGGGCGGTGATTCACCCGCAACCCGCCCTATGAGCAAGCCCTCCGTAGCAGCTGTCGAGCGCCAGCGAGGCTGCGTCAGCCGCGACTCGGTCCTGCGCCAGGCTCATCATCGGCGGCGCGCTCAACGCAGCCTCGCTGGCGCTCGACAGCTGCTACGGAATTACGAATCACGGAGGTTACAGGGAAGAAATTTTGGTCGCGCATAGGGTCACTTGGCCAGAACCGACTATGGTTCTGAATTGGCGTGCTTGTTGATGGCTTGACGAAGGAGTGTTGGCGCATGCGAGAAAGACCCGTATCGAACCCGGTGCCCACACCCGCCGCGTTCATCAATGCACAAAGCGCGATCACCGGCCTGCGCGGCCGGGATTTGCTCTCGACCCTGCGCAGCGTCGCCGCACACGGCCTGCGCAACCCGGTACATACCGCCCGCCACGCCCTGAAATTGGGTGGGCAATTGGGCCGTGTGCTGCTCGGGGAAACGGTGCACGAGCCGAACCCGGCCGACAGCCGTTTCGCCGACCCGACCTGGCAGCTCAACCCGTTTTATCGGCGCAGCCTGCAAGCCTATTTGAGCTGGCAAAAACAAACCCGGCACTGGATCGACGACAGCAACCTGAGCGCCGACGACCGGGCCCGGGCGCAATTTGCCTTTTCCCTGCTCAACGATGCGGTTTCGCCCTCCAATACGTTGCTCAACCCGCTGGCCATCAAGGAGTTGCTCAACTCCGGCGGCAATAGCGTGGTGCGTGGTGTCAGCAATCTGTTCGATGATCTGCTGCACAACAACGGCTTGCCGCGGCAGGTCACCAGGCAGGCCTTTGAAGTCGGCAAGACGGTGGCTACCACGCCCGGCTCGGTGGTGTTTCGCAACGAACTGCTGGAGCTGATCCAGTACAAGCCCATGAGCGAAAAACAGTACGCCAAGCCGCTGCTGGTAGTGCCGCCGCAAATCAACAAGTACTACATCTTCGACCTGAGCCCGAACAACAGCTTCGTCCAGTTCGCCCTGAAAAACGGCCTGCAAGTATTCATGGTCAGCTGGCGCAACCCGGATGTACGGCATCGCGAATGGGGCCTTTCCACCTACGTAGCAGCTTTGGAAGAAGCGCTGAACGTGTGCCGCGCAATCACCGGCGCCCGCGAGGTCAACTTGATGGGCGCCTGCGCCGGTGGCCTGACCATCGCTGCGCTGCAAGGCCACCTGCAGGCCAAGCGCCAGCTGCGTCGCATCTCCAGTGCCAGTTATCTGGTGTGCCTGCTGGACAGCCAGATCGACAGCCCGGCCACCCTGTTCGCCGACGAACAAACCCTGGAAGCCGCCAAGCGCCGCTCCTATCAACAAGGTGTGCTCGATGGACGCGACATGGCCAAGGTGTTCGCCTGGATGCGTCCCAACGACCTGATCTGGAATTACTGGATCAACAACTACCTGCTGGGCAAGGAACCGCCGGCCTTCGACATCCTGTACTGGAACAACGACAACACCCGCCTGCCCGCCGCACTGCATGGCGACTTGCTGGACTTCTTCAAGCACAACCCGCTGAGTCATCCCGGTGGCCTGGAAGTTTGCGGCACGCCCATCGACTTGCAGAAGGTCACGGTGGACAGCTTCAGCGTGGGCGGGATCAACGACCACATCACGCCGTGGGACGCGGTGTACCGCTCCACCCAACTGCTGGGCGGCGACAAGCGCTTCATTCTGTCCAACAGCGGGCATATCCAGAGCATCCTCAACCCGCCAGGCAATCCCAAGGCGAACTACGTCGAGAACCTCAAGCTGAGCAGCGACCCGCGTGCCTGGTACTACGACGCAGCTCATGTCGAGGGCAGTTGGTGGCCCAATTGGCTGGCGTGGATCCAGCAGCGCTCCGGTGTGCAGCGCGAAACCCTGACCGCCCTGGGCAACCAGAATTACCCACCGATGGAAGCGGCGCCGGGCACCTATGTGCGGGTCCGCTGAGCCCAACGAAGACCTTAAGAAGACTGGATGAAGACCCGCGACCGTATCCTTGAATGTGCCTTGCAGTTGTTCAACCACAAGGGCGAGCCGAACGTGTCGACCATGGAGGTGGCGAATGAAATGGGGATCAGTCCCGGCAATCTCTATTACCACTTCCATGGCAAGGAGCCGCTGGTGCTCGGGCTGTTCGAGCGCTTCCAGGCCGAATTGGCGCCATTGCTCGACCCGCCTGACGACGCCCAACTGGCGGCCGAGGATTACTGGCTATTCCTGCACCTGATCGTGGAGCGTATGGCCCACTACCGGTTTCTGTTCCAGGACTTGTCGAACTTGGCGGGGCGCCTGCCGAAACTGGCCAAGGGCATTCGCAACCTGCTGACGGCGCTCAAGCGCACGCTGGCCTCGTTGCTGGCCAGGCTCAAGACGGATGGGCAATTGGTCAGTGACACCCAGGCGCTGGGACAGTTGGTGGAACAGATCACCATGACCCTGCTGTTTTCCCTGGACTACCAACGGATTCTCGACCGTGAGGGTGAGGTGCGGGTGGTGGTGTACCAGATCATGATGCTGGTGGCGCCGCATCTTTTGATGCCGGCGAGGATGGCGACGGAGCGGTTGGCGCTCAGGTACCTGGACGACGCGGACTAAAATGGGGGATCGGGCTTGCTCCCGAAAGCGAAGTGTCAGTCAACGCATGTGTAACTGATCCACCGCTTTCGCGAGCAAGCCCGCTCCCACATTGGATTTGTGTTGTTCTGTAGATTCCATAAAAAACGCCCGACCTTCGCAGGCCGGGCGTTTTTATGTGTCCTGTAAAAATCAGGACTGACTGGTAGGCGTCGGGGTTGCCGGCGTTGCAGTCGGGGTAGCAGCAGCCTGGGTCGGTGGGGTCACCGAGTTGGTCGCTGGCGCCGGGGTTGCAGGCTTGGCCGCTACCGCAGGCTTTGGCGCTGCTGGCTTTTTGGCTACGGCCGGCTTCTTCGCCGCAGCCGGTTTGGCAGCCGGCTTGGACGCTGCAGGTTTAGCGGCGGGTTTGGCAGCGGCCGGCTTGGCTGCAGGTTTCGCAGCGGCTGGTTTGGCAGCAGGTTTAGCGGCAGCGGTTTTAGCCGCGGGCTTGGCTGCGGCTTTTGCTGCCGGCTTGGCGGCTGGTTTTGCCGCAGGTTTTGCAGCTGCTTTAGCGGCCACTGGTTTAGCGGCAGGCTTGGCGGCCGGTTTAGCCGCTGCGGTTTTAGTCGCAGGCTTGGCAGCCGGTTTTGCAGCAGCTTTGGCCGGCGCTTTAGCGGCTGGCTTGGCGGCAGCCTTGACCAGCGGTTTAGCGGCGGTTTTTGCAGCAGGCTTGGCCGCTGCAGTTTTCGCGGCAGGCTTGGCAGCTGGTTTAGCCGCTGCGGTTTTGGCCGCAACTGGCGCAGCTTTAAGGCCAGTGAGTTTTTCGATTTGCTTGGTCAGAGTATCGACCTTGCTGTGCAGCGCTTTCACTTCAGTACGGCTAGGTACGCCGAGTCGCGAAATGGCACTGTTCAGGCGCTTGTCAAAAGCCCCTTCCAGTTCGCCCCACTTATCGCTGATACGTGATTTGGCAGAACCGGCGGAAGCCTTTGCCGCATCGACTTGTTTACCCACTGTGCTCTTGGTCAACTTCTCGGCCTTCTCGCCGTCTTTAACCAAAGTCTCGAAGTATTTACCGCCGTCACTGCTCACCTTCGAGTACACGCCTAAACCGGCCAGCCAGATCTTGCGGGAGTATTTTTCAACTTCCCCGATCCACGAGCTGCCTTCTTTATCAGTAGTCTTTTTACCAGCCATCCCGTTGTCTCCTTAGTGTTTACGCGCGACACGTTCGAGCAATGCCGTCAGCTCATCGAGCTTAGCAGAGAGTGTCTCCACGTCATGTTTAGACGGAATGCCGATCCGATTCAAGGCACTTCCAACACGACTATCAAAAGCGCGTTCAACTTTATCCAGTTGCACTTCGACTCGACCTTTGACGCCGAAGACTTCGCTCTTGACTTGATCAATCTGACTGTTGGCAGCATCAAGTTGTTCAATCACAACTTTTTTGCCTTTACTTTCAACATGTTGACCAGTCTTAACGAGCTCTTTGAAGTACTCGGCGCCCTCGCTTCCAACCTTGGCATAAGCCCCCAAACCGGCCAACCAGATCTTGCGGGCATAGGATTTAACGTCAGTCAGGGCGTTAGTTCCGGTAGCAATTTTTTTCTTCAAAATAACTTTGGCCATGGTGCACCTCACGCATAAAGGGGGGAGGAACTGCCCACAGAAGTTGAGGGCTTGGGCACAAAGTAGGCAGAAAAATTAGAATCGGCACCCTAAGAAGGACGAAAATCAGGCCAGGGCTTTATCCAGCGCCTTCTCGATTTCGGACTTGATGGTGCCACTCATGGCCGACATCAACAGCCCCAATTCGACTTCGATGCGCAGAGAATCTTCAGCCACTTTCACGGTGCCTTTAACGCCCGAACGTTTGAGGTTCAGTGTGTCGCCGGCCCACGAAGACTCCAGGCCATATTGATCCTTGAGTTTGCTCGCCAACTTGTCGGCTTTTTCTCGGGCAGCGTCTTTGCCCAGTGTGTGAGCACGTTCAACCTGTATACGGGCCATTTGAATGACTCCTCGTTATAGAGACTTGTCGACCCGCCATGCGGCAAAAGGTCTCGGTGACCACCTATCTTACCTTCAGCCTTGCCAAGACAAAGCATGCCTTGGGGATTAGAATGCCCCCATTCTCTTTTGGTGACAGCGATATGACTGATCAGCGCAAAGGCAGCGATGCCGAACCCACCACTCACTTCGGCTTCAAAAACGTCCCGGAAAGCCAGAAAGCGGAAAAAGTCGCCGAGGTGTTCCACTCGGTAGCCGCCAAGTACGACTTGATGAACGACGTACTGTCCGGCGGCATGCACCGCCTGTGGAAGCGCTTCACCATCGAGTTGTCGGGTGTACGCACCGGCAACCGCGTGCTGGATATCGCCGGCGGCACAGGCGACCTGGCCGCCAAGTTCTCCAAGCTGGTGGGCCCCACTGGCCAAGTAGTCCTGGCCGACATCAACGGCTCGATGCTCAAGGTCGGTCGCGACCGCCTGTTGGATAAAGGCGTGGCGGGCAATATCGAATTCGTCCAGGCCGACGCTGAAAAGCTGCCGTTCCCGGACAACCATTTCGACTGCGTCACCATCGCCTTCGGCCTGCGTAACGTAACCCACAAGGAAGACGCGCTGCGCTCCATGCTGCGGGTGCTCAAGCCCGGCGGTCGCCTGCTGGTGCTGGAGTTCTCCAAGCCGACCAACGCATTGATGTCCAAGGTCTACGACACCTACTCGTTCGCCTTCATGCCGTTGATGGGCAAGCTGATCACCAATGACGCCGAAAGCTACCGCTACCTGGCCGAATCGATCCGCATGCACCCGAACCAGGAAACCCTGAAGTCGATGATGGTAGAAGCCGGTTTCGACCGCGTGACCTACCACAACATGACCTCGGGCATCGTCGCCCTGCACCGCGGCATCAAGCCCTGATGTTGTTCGCAGGCCTTCTCGCCAGCGTCGAACACGGCCTCAACCGTGTACTGCGCCTGGACAGCACCGCCCTGGCACGGCTGGCGCACCTGAACGGCAAGATCATCGCCGTCGACTGCACCAGCCCCGCCTTGCAGCTGTTTATCCTGCCCAGCGATGAAGGCCTGTTGCTGGCGTCCCACTGGGCCGCCGATGCCGACTGCACCCTGCGTGCTTCCGGCTCAAGCCTGCTGCGCCTGGCCCTGAGCCGGGACAAGACAGCGATCCTCCACGGCCCGGACGTGGAACTTGAAGGCGACAGCGCGGTGCTGATGGACCTGGCCGCCGTGCTGCAAGACCTGGAACTGGACTGGGAGTACGAGCTGTCACGCTGGCTCGGCCCGGTTGCCACCCAATTGATCAGCGGTCACCTGCGCAGCCGCACGCGCTGGTACCAGCAGGGTTTCGCCAGCCTGAACCAGAACCTCGCCGAATACCTGAGCGAAGAATCGCGCACCCTGGTCGGACAACGGGAAGCGGAAGCGCGCTTTCGTGAACTCGACCAGGCCAAACTCGACCTGGAACGACTTGAGGCGCGCTTCGAGCGCCTGAGCCGCTCCCTTGATTCAAGCGATAACGCATGAAGCTGCTCGCCGTCCGCCGTTTGTTTCGTATCCAGCGCGTCGTAATCCGCTACCGCCTCGATGACCTGCTGTTCGCCCTGCCGCTGCCGTGGTTCCTGCTGGCGGTGCGCTATGTGTTGCCGTGGCGCTGGTTCCCGCGCAAAACCCTCGAGCTGAGCCGTGGCGCGCGCCTGCGCCTGGCGCTGCAGGACCTGGGGCCGATCTTCATCAAATTCGGACAGATCCTCTCCACCCGCCGCGACCTGTTGCCCGAAGATATCGCCGACGAGCTGATGCTGTTGCAGGACCGCGTGCCGCCGTTCGACTCGCAACTGGCAGTCACGCTGATTGAAGAGCAACTGGGCAAGAAGATCAGCGAAGTCTTCAGCCGCTTCGACATCGCGCCATTGGCTTCAGCCTCGGTGGCCCAGGTGCATGCCGCGCAACTGAAAAGCGGCGAAGAAGTGGTGGTGAAGGTGATCCGCCCGGGCCTCAAGCCGATCATCGGCCAGGACCTGGCGTGGCTGTTCATCCTCGCCCGCGCCGCCGAGCGCTTCTCTGCCGATGCGCGCCTGCTGCACCCGGTGGACGTGGTGCTGGATTACGAGAAAACCATCTACGACGAACTCGACCTGCTGCGCGAAGCCGCCAACGCCAGCCAGCTCAAGCGCAACTTCGAGGGCTCGCAGCTGCTGTACGTGCCGCAAGTCTATTGGGACTGGTGCCGCCCGAAAGTGCTGGTGATGGAGCGCATCTACGGCGTGCAGGTCACCGACCTCGCGACCCTGGCCGACCAGCGCACCGACATGAAAATGCTTGCCGAGCGCGGCGTGGAGATTTTCTTCACCCAGGTGTTCCGCGACAGCTTCTTCCATGCCGACATGCACCCCGGCAACATCTTCGTCAGCACCGTGAACCCGTGGAGCCCGCAGTACATTGCGATCGACTGCGGCATCGTCGGCAGCCTGACCCCGGAAGACCAGGACTACCTGGCGCGCAACCTGTTTGCCTTCTTCAAGCGTGACTACCGTCGCGTGGCGCAATTGCACATCGATTCGGGCTGGGTGCCGGCTGAGACCAAGCTCAACGAATTCGAAGCGGCGATCCGCACTGTGTGCGAGCCGATCTTTGAAAAACCGTTAAAAGATATTTCCTTCGGCCAGGTGCTGATGCGCCTGTTCCAGACGGCGCGGCGCTTCAATATGGAAGTGCAGCCGCAGCTGGTGCTGTTGCAAAAGACCCTGCTGAACATCGAAGGCCTGGGCCGCCAGCTGTACCCGGACCTGGACCTGTGGAACACCGCCCAGCCGTTCCTCGAGCGCTGGATGCGTGAACGCGTCAGCCCGAAAACCCTGCTGGGCAACCTGCAAAGCCAGGTCGAACAACTGCCGCACCTGGCCAATATGACGCGCGACCTGCTGGAGCGTATGTCCCAGCCCCACGCCCATGACCCGGCACCGCCGTGGCACAAGCGTAAAGACGACTGGTTCCTGCGCCTGTTGGGCGCCGCGCACCTGGTGGGCGGCACCATACTGGCCGCCGGCGGTCCACTGAACGAACTGGGCCACTGGCCGGCTGGCATCATGGTCGCCGTGGGCGTGTATCTGATCGTGCGTCGATAGCCAATCCGGTTATACACTGTCGCAAATTGCCGGAGCCGAAAATGAAAGACTGGCTGGACGAGATCAAGTGGGACAGTGACGGCCTGGTGCCAGCCATTGCCCAGGACTACAAGACCGGGCGCGTGCTGATGATGGCCTGGATGAACCGCGAGGCCCTGAGCCTGACCGCCGCCGAGAACCGTGCCATTTACTGGTCACGTTCCCGTGGCAAACTGTGGCGCAAGGGCGAAGAGTCCGGGCACGTGCAAACCCTGCATGAGATGCGCATCGACTGCGATGCCGATGTGGTGATCCTCAAGGTCGAACAGATCGGCGATATCGCCTGTCATACCGGCCGTCACAGCTGCTTCTACCGCGTGTTCGAGAACGGCGAGTGGAAGACCGTCGAGCCCGTGCTCAAAGACCCGCACGCTATTTACTCGGCAGGACACTGAACATGACCGATACCCTGAACCGCCTGGCCCAGGTGCTGGAAGACCGCAAGGGCGCGGCCGCCGACAGCTCTTATGTCGCCAGCCTGTACCACAAGGGTCTGAACAAGATTCTGGAGAAACTCGGCGAAGAATCCGTCGAGACGATTATTGCTGCCAAGGACGCGCAAATCAGCGGCGACTGCAGCGACGTGATCTACGAAACTGCCGACTTGTGGTTCCACAGCCTGGTCATGCTCGCCCAACTGGGGCAGCATCCACAGGCAGTGCTTGATGAACTGGACCGTCGCTTCGGCTTGTCCGGGCATGCCGAAAAGGCCTCGCGCCCGTCCGCCTGACCAACTTTTACAGAGGAATTGCAGCATGGGCATTTTTGACTGGAAACACTGGATCGTCATTCTGGTAGTGGTTGTTCTGGTATTCGGCACCAAGAAGCTGAAAAACCTCGGCACTGACGTCGGTGAATCGATCAAGGGCTTTCGCAAGGCCATGAACGACGACGAGAAACCTGCCGACCCGGTCGTCAACCCGGTGCCACCGGCTCAGCCTGTGCACCCGCAGGCCACTCAGCCGATCACTGAACGTCGCACCTTCGACGTGCAGGCCGAGCACGTCAAAGAGCAGAACCAAAAAGACTCGTGAGTACTGAATAATGTTTGGTATCAGCTTCTCTGAACTGCTGCTCGTCGGCCTCGTGGCCCTGCTGGTACTGGGGCCGGAACGCCTGCCCGGTGCCGCGCGCACGGCCGGCCTGTGGATCGGGCGCCTGAAACGCAGTTTCAACGCCATCAAACAGGAAGTTGAACGGGAAATAGGCGCCGACGAGATTCGCCGGCAACTGCACAACGAGCACATTCTGTCGTTGGAGCAGGAGGCACGGAAGATTCTCTCGCCTGTGCAGGAAACGCCCAAGCCGGTTGAACCTGTGGCCGAGCAATCGATTGCACCGCCCGCCGCACCTGCACCTGCACCTGCACCTGCACCGGTCGCTGACCCCGTGCATGCCGCCGCGCCAGCAACCCCGACCGAACCCGCGCCGACGCCTGCCGTGTCGCCCGCGCCCCACGACCCTACATTGCCGCCGCGAGCCCCATGAGCGCTGATAAACCGGAAACCGACCAGCACATGCCGCTGGTCTCGCACCTCACCGAGTTGCGTACCCGCCTGCTGCGCTGTGTCGCGGCGATCTTCATCATCTTTGCCGGGCTGTTTGCCTTCACCCAGCAGATCTACACCTTCGTCTCCACGCCGCTGCGCGACTACTTGCCGGCTGGCGCGACGATGATCGCCACCGACGTGTCGTCACCGTTCCTCACGCCGTTGAAGCTGACGATGATGGTTTCGCTGTTTCTGGCGATCCCGGTGATCCTGCATCAGATCTGGGGCTTTATCGCGCCGGGCCTGTACAAGCATGAAAAACGCATCGCCGTGCCGCTGCTGGTGTCGAGCATCCTGCTGTTCTACACCGGGATGGCCTTCGCCTACTTCCTGGTGTTCCCGCTGATCTTCAAGTTCTTCGCCGCTGCTACCCCGGCCGGTGTGGAAATGATGACCGACATCACCAGCTACCTCGACTTCGTGATGACGCTGTTCTTCGCCTTCGGCGTGGCCTTCGAAATCCCGGTGGCCGTGGTGCTGCTGGTGTGGATCGGCGTGGTCGACGTCAAATACCTGAAGAAAATCCGCCCGTACGTGATCATCGGCTGCTTCGTGGTCGGCATGATCCTGACCCCGCCGGACATCTTCTCCCAGACCCTGCTGGCCGTACCCATGTGGATGCTGTTCGAGATCGGCATTCTGTTCGGCAGCCTGGTGAGCAAGCGTGGCGATCACCCGGATGACCAACCCGCCGACGACGACCAGCCGCCAGCGACCCAGCCGTGAACCTGCTGCTGCTTGAGGAGGCCGACTTTATCGCGGCCGACCGGGTGGTGCTGCGTGATCGGCGCCTGGTGCATATGCAGGAAGTCCACCGTGCCGCCGTAGGCGACAGCCTGCGGGTCGGGCGCATTGGCGGGTTGATGGGCAATGCGCAATTGCTGCACCTGGAAGCCCGGGAAGCCGAGCTGGAAGTCACCTTCGACCAGCCGCCGCCGGCCAAACTGCCCCTGACCCTGCTGCTGGCCCTGCCCCGTCCGAAAATGCTCCGCCGGGTGCTGCAAACCGTTGCGTCCATGGGCGTGCCACGGGTGGTGCTGGTGAACAGCTATCGGGTGGAAAAGAGCTTCTGGCAAACGCCGTTCCTGGAGCCGGAGGCGATTCGCGAGCAACTGATCCTCGGCCTGGAACAGTCCCGAGACACGGTGCTGCCCGAGATTGTTATCGAAAAGCGCTTCAAACCATTCGTCGAAGACCGCCTGCCCGCCCTGGCGCACGGCACCCTCGGCCTGATTGGCCACCCGGGTGACTATCCGCCCTGCCCTCGTGGCCTGGATGAACCGGTCACCCTGGCCATCGGGCCGGAAGGCGGCTGGATTCCCTACGAGGTGGATCTGCTGGCCAAGGCCGGGTTGCAGCCGGTGCAACTGGGGGCTCGGATCCTGAGGGTCGAAACCGCCGTCACCGCATTGCTCGCCCGCCTTTTCTAACACCGCCCTCTCCTGTAGGAGCGAGCTTGCTCGCGAAAAACTCAAGGACACCGCGTTCATTCAGAATGCCCGCGTTATCGTTGACGACCTTCGCGAGCGAGCTCGCTCCTACAGAAACATCCGAATCTGCCGATACGCTCTGAATAAGTCCAAGCCTTGTTCCAGGGGAGTTCGCAGCATGTATCGTTGGTTAGCCGAGAAACTGGGGAATGTCAGCGTCAACCGCAAGCTGAGCATAGGCTTCGGCCTGGTATTGGTCCTGACCCTATTGATCACCTTCACCGGCTGGACCGGCCTCAGCGGCGTGATCAGCCGTGGCGACAAGCTGGGCTATATTTCCAGCCTCAACGGGCTGTCCAAAGACCTGCGCCTGGCGCGCCTGGACTTCGAAATGCGTCGCGGCGAACAAGGTACAGGCGCGGTCACCGACTTGATCGCACAGCTGGACAGCGGCCTGAAAACCGCCGCAGAGCTGATCGAGCAACCCGCCGACAAGCTTGTAGTGGAACAACAACAGGAAGCCTTGGGCCAATACAAAAAAGCCTTCGGCGCCATGGTGCAGGCCGGCCTCAAGCGCGAAGGTGCCCGCAGCAAACTGGGTGATACCGCCGACAACGCCGTAGCAAAAACCAACGAAGTGGAAAAATCCCTGCTGCAAGGCGACAGCGTCACCCTGTTCAACAGCGTGGTCGACCTGAGCAAACTGATCCAGCAAGCGCGCTTCCAGGTGCGCGGCTACACCTACAGCGGCAAGGTCGAAGCCGAACAGCCGGCTCTGGATGCCATCGACAACGCCCTGAAAAAAATCACCGACCTCAGCGACCAGTTGCCCGAGCAATATCGGGCCAACCTGCAAGAAGCCAGCGTCTCGCTGCAGGCCTACCGCGCCGCCGTCAGCCAGTACCGCGATTCCCAGGTGGCCACCGCTGCCGCGACGAAAATCATGGCCGAGCAAGGCGACATCCTGCTCGACCGCAGCGACAAACTCACCACCTCGCAAACCGTGGTGCGCGATACCGACACTGCCCACGCCAAGAACCTGTTGCTGTTGGCCACCGCCCTCGCGCTGGCCTTCGGCATCCTCGCCGCCTGGGCCATCACCCGCCAGATTGTTATCCCGCTGAGCCAAACCCTTAAAGTCGCCGAGCGCGTAGCGGCTGGCGACCTCAGCCACAACCTGATCTCCGAACGCCGCGATGAGCTGGGGCAACTGCAACGCTCCATGCAGAGCATGACCGTGGGCCTGCGGGAGCTGATCGGCGGTATCAGCGACGGCGTCACCCAGATTGCCAGCGCCGCCGAGCAACTGTCGTCCGTTACCGAGCAGACCAGCGCCGGGGTCAACAGCCAGAAGGTCGAGACCGACCAGGTCGCCACCGCCATGAACGAAATGGCCGCTACCGTGCAGGAAGTCGCACGTAACGCCGAGGAAGCTTCCGAGGCCGCCGTCGCCGCCGACCAGCAGGCCCGTGAGGGTGACAAGGTGGTCGGTGAGGCCATCGCCCAGATCGAGCGCCTGGCCAGCGAGGTGGGCAACTCCACCGAAGCCATGGGCCATCTCAAGCGTGAAAGCGACAAGATTGGCAGTGTGCTGGACGTCATCAAGTCGGTAGCCCAGCAAACCAACCTGCTGGCCCTTAACGCAGCGATTGAAGCGGCGCGCGCTGGCGAAGCCGGACGCGGTTTTGCGGTGGTTGCCGATGAAGTGCGCAGCCTGGCCCAACGGACGCAGAAATCCACCGAGGAGATCGAAGAGTTGATCGTCGGCCTGCAAAGCGGCACCCAGCAGGTGGCAACCATCATGGACAACAGTCGCGGCCTGACTGACAGCAGCGTCGAGCTGACCCGCCGGGCCGGCAATGCCCTGGAAAACATCACCCGTACCGTTTCCGCGATCCAGGCGATGAACCAGCAGATCGCCACCGCCGCCGAGCAACAAAGCGCCGTGGCCGAAGAGATCAACCGCAGCGTACTCAATGTGCGGGACGTCTCCGAACAAACCTCGGCAGCCAGCGAAGAAACCGCTGCTTCCAGTGCCGAGCTGGCGCGCCTGGGGGTTTACCTGCAAAGCCTGGTAGGTCGCTTCAAGGTCTGACCCGCTTGCGGCGGCCATCAGGGCCGCCCTCCTGACAACTTGTGAAATTTCCTACGCGTTTTTCAGGTCGTGGATCACACACCTGGCGCCGAATAAAAGTAGCGTTTCAACTCCCCTGACCGTTGTCGGCCGGACGCTTGAGACGCTCCTTTTGATTCGTTGGAGGTTCACCATGTTTCGTCCACTGACCCGCCTGCTTGGAAACATCAGCATCAGCCTCAAACTTGCCCTGGGCTTTGGCCTGGTGCTCAGCCTTAGCCTGATCATCGCGTCTACCGGCTGGCAAGCCTTGAGCGCATCCCTCGAGCGCTCACAAAAACTCACCACCCTCTCGCAATTGGCCGTCGTCGGCGAAGAGCTGCGGGCTGATCGCATCGTCTATCGCACCCTTAACGACCCCGCGAGCCTGTCCAAAATAGAGCTGCACATGGACAAGATCGACCAGTTCCTGGTGGATCTTTCCCCACGATTCACCGACCTGGTCAACCAACAACAGCTGCAGGAAAGCCGACGCTTTGTCACCAGTTTCAAAACCGCCCTCAGTGGCCTGGAGGGGCTGATCAAACAACGCGAGGACGCCCGCGAACAGCTCAAGCGCAGTTCAATCCAGAGCAGCGACAGCCTCTCGGAACTGTCCAGCAACCTGCCCAATCAAGACGATGAAAAGGCCCTCGACGCCGTAGAACAATTGCGCCAGGCCATGGAACAAGCCGAAGACCGCGCCCAAAGCCCCGCGTGGGCCACTGCGTCATTGGACGCCTATACCAACGGCGTGAGTGAAGCGCTACTGGCCCTGGACGGCGCCCAAGCGGCGGTAGGCGCACTGCCGGTTGATGCCAGCGCCCTGAAAAAAGCCCTGCTCGACTTTCGGACTCATCTGACACGCCTCAAGGATGCCCAACTCAGCACCGAAACCACCCAGAACCAGCTTGAGCAGTGGCTGGATAAGTTGCTCACGGAAAGCGACCTGCTGAGCCAGGACCAGACCGCCAAGCGCGACAAGGAAGCCAGCCTCGCCCGCACCCTGCTGCTCAACGTCACTGCGGCGGCGTTATTGCTCGGCGTCGTGGCCGCCTGGTTGATCGCCGTCCAGATCGTCGCGCCGCTGCGCCAGGCACTGCACGTGGCCAACCGGATTGCCGAAGGTGACCTGAGCCACGACATCCCGACCTCGCGCCAGGATGAACTGGGGCAGTTGCAGCGCAGCATCGGGCAAATGACCCTCAACCTGCGGGGCTTGATCAGCGGCATCGGCGACAGCGCCCAACAGATCGCCAGCGCCGCCGAACAACTGTCTGCCGTCACCGAACAGACCCGCGCCGGCGTCGACGGCCAGAAACAGGAAACCGAACAGGTGGCCACTGCCATGAATGAGATGCTCGCTACCTCCCAGGAAGTAGCGCGCCATGCCGAGCAAGCTTCACTCGCCGCTACCGAGGCCGATCAGCAGGCGAGCCAGGGCGATCAGGTGGTGGCTGAGGCTATCACCCACATCGAGCACCTGGCTCAGGAGATGGCGCGTTCAAGCCAGGCCATGCAAGGCTTGCAACAGGAAAGCCGGAAGATCGGCAGCGTGCTGGAGGTGATCAAATCGGTGTCGGAGCAGACCAATTTGCTGGCCCTCAACGCCGCCATCGAAGCGGCCCGCGCCGGCGAGGCTGGCAGAGGCTTTGCCGTGGTCGCCGATGAAGTGCGCAGCCTGGCGCAGCGTACCCAGCAGTCGGCCGAGGAAATCGAGGAGCTGATCAGCGGCCTGCATCGGGGCACGCAGCAGGTCGCGGACATTATGGACAACAGTCGCAGCCTCACCGACAACAGCGTGCAACTGACCCGCCGTGCAGGAGAAGCGCTGGCGGGTATCACCCGTACCGTGTCAGTGATTCAGGAGATGAACCCGCAAATTGCCGCTGCCGCCGAGGAACAAACCGCGGTCGCCGAGGAGATCAACCGCAGCGTGTTGAAGGTCAAGGATGTATCGGAACAGACCTGGACCGCGAGTCAGGACACTGCGGCGGCCAGTGTCGAACTGGCGCGCCTGGGGGCGGATTTGCAGGTGTGGGTGGGCAAGTTCAAGGTCTGAAAAAAACCACGACCAACGCTATTCTGTGGCGAGGGCGCTTGCTGTGGCGAGGGTGCTTGCTCCCGCTGGAGTGCGCAGCGCTCCCGTTCTTTTAGGGCCGCTACGCAGCCCAGCGGGGCAAGCTCCCTCGCCACAAAAAGCATTCTCAACGCATTTATAGAACTTGGCGCAGGAAGGCTTGGGCGCGGGGGTCCTTCGGCGCATCGAAGAATTGCGCCGGGGCGGCGTCCTCCAACAATTTGCCGTGATCGAAGAACAGCACTCGATCGGCCACTTCCCGGGCAAAACCCATTTCATGGGTGACGCAAACCATGGTCATGCCTTCCAGAGCCAGGGTCTTCATCACGTCCAGCACCTCGCCAACCATTTCCGGGTCCAGGGCCGAGGTGGGTTCGTCAAACAGCATCACCTTGGGCTCCATCGCCAGGGCGCGGGCAATCGCCACACGTTGTTGCTGGCCGCCAGAAAGCCGCGACGGGAACTCGTTGGCTTTCTGAGCAATGCCGACTTTTTCCAGGAGGGCCAGGGCCTTGGCCTCACGCTCTTTCTTGCCGCGCTTGCGCACGACTTTTTGCGCCAGGCAGAGGTTTTCCAGCACGGTCATGTGGGGGAACAGGTTGAAGTGCTGGAACACCATGCCGACTTCGCGGCGGTAGGCGTTCACGTCGGTCTTCGGGTCTGCCAGTTGCAGGCCGTCGATGCTTACCGAGCCGGAATCGAATTCCTCCAGGCCGTTAAGGCACCGCAGGAACGTCGACTTGCCGGAACCGGACGGGCCGATCACCACCAGTACTTCACCCTTGGCCACTTGGGTGGTCACGTTGTCCACCGCGCGCACGACGTGGCCACGGGTGTCGAAGACTTTTACCAGATCGCGGACTTCAATCACTTTGCGCGAGCCTCCGCTCAAGCCGGCTGGCGATTTTCGACAGCGGCAGGTTGATCAGCAGGTACAGGCCTGCGACGCAGAACAGGATTTCAAACGGTGAGAACGAGGTGGTAATGACCTCGCGGCCGCTTTTAAGCAGTTCGGTAATCGCAATCACCGACACCAGGGACGTGTCCTTCACCAGGCTGATAAATTGCCCGGCCAGAGGCGGCAGCACGCGTTTGAAGGCTTGCGGCAACACCACATGACGCATCGACTGGCCAGCACTGAGCCCCAGGGAACGTGCCGCTTCATTCTGGCCCCGGGCAATCGACTGCACGCCCGCGCGGATGATTTCCGCCACATAGGCACCGGTAAACAGCGACAGCGCGGCGATCCCGGCGAACTCCCGGGACAGGTTGAGCACTGTGCCGATAAAGAAATAGAAAATGAAGATCTGCACCAATAGTGGCGTGCCGCGCACCAGTTCGACGTAGATCGTCGACAAGTCGCGCAAAGTCGGGTTGTTCGACAGGCGACACAATCCGGTGGCCAGGCCGATCAACAGTCCCAGCACCCCGGACACCACCGATAACCACAACGTAGTCCACAAGCCCCACAGCAGAGGGCCCGCAGCCCAATGCCGGGTAACGCCGACCACATCGCCCTCGGCCACGTCATCGCCCTTGGCCACTTGCAGGCTGTTCTCGGCCACGGTCAGGTGCTGTTCGTTGCCCTCGTCGTTACGCAGGGTGACTTCAGCCACATCGCCCTTGCGCACCAACTCGCTGACGGTGGAAATGTCCGACGCACGCTGGGACTCTTCGGCCTGGTAGACGAAGTACTGCGGCACGCGGTTCCAGCGCCATTCGTAGGACATCAGCGAGGTGGCGTAATACAGCGCGCCGGCCAGGCCGACCAGCACCAGCACCGTCAGCAGGTGCCAGGGCCATTGGGCTTTTTTCTGTTTCATTACGGGTTCCGGGATATGTCGAGATCGTTCCCACGCTCTGCGTGGGAATGCCTCACTGGACGCTCAGCGTCCGCTTTGTGACGCAGAGCGTCACGGGCTGCATTCCCACGCGGAGCGTGGGAACGATCAATGCAGGTCAGCTTTTATTCCATGTCCTTGAGCCACTCGGAGCTCTTGAACCACTTGTCATGGATGCGATCGTAGGTGCCGTCGTTGCGGATCTGGTGCAGGAAGTTGTTGATGAAGTTGATGCTGTCGTAGTCGCCCTTCTTCAGGCCGAACGCCAGGGGTTCAAAGGTGAACGGCTGGTCGAGGAATACCAGCTTGCCGGCGCCGACCTTGTTCACCGCCACCACGTTGTACGGGGCGTCATAGACGAAGGCGTCAGCCTTGCCGTTGACCACGTCGAGCACGGCTTCCTGCTCGTTGTCGTAGCCGTGGTACTTGGCCTTGGAGATCAGCTTCTTGGCGACCATCTCGCCGGTGGTGCCGAGCTTGGAGGTCAGGCGGTATTTCTCGTCGTTCAGGTCTTTGTAGGACTTGATGGTGCCTTCCAGCTCCTTGCGGATCAGCAGGGTCTGGCCGACCACGATGAACGGTTCGCTGAAGTTCAGGCGCAGGTTGCGTTCCTGGGTCAGGGTCATGCCGCTGCCGATCATGTCGAACTTGTTGGTCAGCAGGGCCGGGATGATGCCGTCATAGCCGGTGGAGATCGGCTCTAACTTCACGCCCATGGACTTGGCCATGGCCTTGAGGATGTCGACTTCAAAGCCGATGATTTCACCGCGCTTGTTGGTCATCTGGAACGGCATGTAGGTCGGGTCCATGCCGACTTTCAGCGTGCCGCGCTTGACCGCATCATCGATGGCGCCGGCGTGGGCCGCGTTGACCGCCACCAGTGCGGTGACGCCTAGCAGCAGCATCGAAAGATACTTTTTCATCATCAAGTCCCCTGAACTCATTTTATTGTGAGATCGGCGCGCAAAAGGGCTGCACCATTTCGGGGTGCGATCCTAACTCACTCACCGCCCGGTACAAAGGTTTCGCCGGGATTTGTTGCCAAGGGATGACAGAAAAGCCTCACAACCGTGCAGAGAACGGTACCGCTGGACACTTCAGCCCACAGATCGGCCAATGGCTTGATGTGTAAGTAGTTATGACTACCAGTCCACCTCCGCCATCCAGCCCGAGTCCTTGAACCACTTGTCATGCAGCCGATCGTAGGTGCCGTCCTGGGCCACCTGATTGAGGAAGTGATTGATCCAGTTGAGGCTGTCGTAATCGCCTTTTTTCAGGCCGAACGCCAAAGGCTCGTAGGTGAAAGGCTGCTCCAATGCCAGCAACGCACTGTTCTGGGGTTTGGCGATGGCGATCAGGTTATACGGCGCATCGTGGACGAAGGCGTCGGCCTTGCCCTCCACCACCTGGCGCACGCCTTCTTCAGGGGTTGGAAAACTGCGCAGCCGCGCGGTGCCGAGAAACCTTTTTGCCGCCGCCTCGCCCGTGGTGCCGTCAGCGGCCACGATCCGGTAACCGGCTTCGTTCAGGTCTTCGATGCTCTGGACCTTGTCGGCCAACCGGGGGTTCAGCAGCACGGTCTGGCCGACGATGATGAACGAGTCGCTGAAGTTGAGGGTCAGGTTGCGCTCCTGCGTTACGGTCATGCCGCTGCCGATCAGGTCGAAGCGGCTGGCCAGCAGGCCGGGAATCAGCTCGGTATACGGCACCGAAACCAGCTCCAGCTTGACCCCAAGCGCCTTGCTCATCTCCCGCAACAGATCAATTTCAAACCCGACGATACGGCCTTTCTTGTCGGTCATCTCAAAGGGCACGTAGGCCGGATTGGTGCCGACTTTCAGCACACCCCGCCGAACGGCCTCGTCTATGGCACCGGCGTGCGCCAGGTAACCGTGGGAAAGCGTGACGATGCCGAGCAGCAGCATCGACAAATACCTTTTGATCATGAAAAGCCCCTGTTTCGTTAAACACACCCACACCCAGCCACGCGTAAGTTCGCGTAGGCCAAGGGCTTCGAGTCAGATTTTGGGGGCGATGCTAACCCACTCGCAGGCACGGCAATACGCCTCGGCTAAGGGTCTTTTGTTTCGAAATAACAAGGAGTTAGCAGAATGAAGCAGAAGGGAAAAACAGCGTAGGACGGTGACAACAAACGCCCCCGAGGCGTTACCTCGGGGGCGTCTGAATCAGGCCGGTTGAGCCTGGGACGACAGCGGTTTCAATGGCAGCAACGGCGCATGGGGATCGGCCTTGACCGATTCGCGCCAGGCGTTGAGCCATTCAGCATGGCCTTCGTTCCAGACCTGCTCGTGCAAGCGTGCCAGAGCGACCGGGTCGCTCAGCAGAGCCAGGCGCTCGCCGTTGTTGAGGCCGGCCGGGCCGACTTTCAACGCGTGGCGAACACGTTCAACACGCAGCCATTCGATCGGCTCCGCTTGGCCATGACGGGAAGTCGCCAAGGCGCACGCCAGGGCGTTCTGCTGTGGATCGACCACTGCCCGCACAAAGCCGTCATTCAGCGCATGCCAACGGTTTTCGTGGGTGTACTTGTCGGTCGACAACAGCGCCTGGGGCGGGTTGTATTCCTCAGGGATCAAAAACAGGCTCTCGTCGCGAGACTTGAGGCCCAGCTTGACCCGGCTGGAAATCACCGACACCGGAATCGACAGCATCAGCGAACCGACGATTGGCACCAGCCACCACAGGAAGCTTGGGTTCAACCAGACCACCAGCAATGCCCAGAAGAAACCGAGCAGGGTCTGCGGGCCGTGGCGCTTGACCGCCTCGCTCCATGGCGTGGAATCGTCGTCACGCTGCGGCGAGTTCCAGGTCGCAGCCCAGCCGAGGAACGCGGCGAGTACGAAACGGGTGTGGAAAATCATCCGCACCGGCGCCAGCAACATGGAGAACAGCATCTCCAGGAGCATCGACAAGGTCACCTTGAACTTGCCGCCGAACTCTTTCGCGCCCTTGGCCCAGATCAGGATGATGCTCAGCAACTTAGGCAGGAACAGCAGCACGATGGTGGTGGAGAACAGCGCCACCGCCTTGTCCGGATGCCATTGAGGCCACAGCGGGTACAACTGGCGTGGCGCCATGAAGTACTGCGGCTCCATCAGCGTGTTGACCGCCAGCAAGGCCGTCGACAGCACCAGGAAGAAGAACCACAACGGTGCCGACAGGTACGACATCACGCCGGTCAGGAACACCGCACGGTGTACCGGGTGCATGCCTTTGACCAGGAACAGGCGGAAGTTCATCAGGTTACCGTGGCACCAGCGACGGTCGCGCTTGAGTTCGTCCAGCAAGTTCGGCGGCAGTTCTTCGTAGCTGCCCGGCAAGTCGTAGGCAATCCACACGCCCCAGCCGGCACGGCGCATCAGCGCCGCTTCAACGAAGTCGTGGGAGAGGATCGCACCGGCAAACGCGCCTTTACCTGGCAACGGCGCCAGGGCGCAGTGCTCGATAAACGGCTTCATGCGGATGATCGCGTTGTGGCCCCAGTAGTGGGATTCACCCAACTGCCAGAAGTGCAGACCGGCGGTAAACAGCGGGCCGTACACACGGGTGGCAAACTGCTGCATGCGCGCATACAGGGTGTCCATGCCCGACGCACGTGGCGCGGTCTGGATAATCCCGGCATCCGGCGTGGCTTCCATCAGGCGCACCAGGCTGGTCAGGCAGTCGCCGCTCATTACGCTGTCGGCGTCGAGGACCACCATGTACTTGTAGTCACCGCCCCAGCGACGGCAGAAGTCGTCGAGGTTGCCGCTCTTGCGTTTGACGCGACGGCGACGGCGGCGATAGAAGATCTTGCCGAAGCCACCGGCTTCGCGGCATACGTCGAGCCAGGCTTGCTGCTCGGCGATGCAGATGTCGGCCTCGTTACTGTCGCTGAGGACGAAGAAGTCGAAACGGTCCAGGTCGCCGGTGGCGGCCACCGATTCGAACGTCGCGCGCAGGCCGGCAAATACCCGGGGCACGTCTTCGTTGCAGATCGGCATCACCAGGGCGGTGCGGGCGTCTTTCGGAATCGGCTCGTCACCGGCACTTTTACCGGAGATACGGTATTTATCGTGACCGGTCAGCAGTTCCAGGAAGCCCATCAGCGCGGTCCAGAAACCGGCCGAGACCCAGCAGAACAGAATCCCGAACAGCACCAGGATGCTGGTTTGCAGGGCGTAAGGCAGAACCTGGGTAGCGGTTTGCAGCAAGGTCTGGTTGCGGATCTCGTCAAAGTCGACGAAGGACCAACCCTGGTACGGCATGATGCCTTTCATGTACCAGCCGGCGACGACCGTCTGGCCGAGCATCAGCACCAACAGGATGTAACGACGGATCGAACCGACGGTGCGCCAGCGGGCAGCCGGCAGCACGCGCTCATCCTTCGGCGGTGCCGGTGGATTGGTGCGGCCGGTCAGGCGGCGCCAGCCACGCACCAGGATATTGGTACGCCACGGCTCGGGCACGACCTTGGTCCGACGGATCGGCGGCGTGGCCTTGAGGCAAACCCGACCGCTGGCGTCGAGCGCCAGCATTTCGGCGTCTTGCAGCTCTTCGGCGGTGTTGAGGGTCAGCCGCGCGCCGACCGACGCTTGGGCAGCGTCGGCAGGTGCGTCGAACGTGGACGATGACAGGCGCTTGTGCAATTCACTGAAGGACTCGCAGCCCGCCAGTTCGGCGCGCTGCTCATCGGTCATCGGTAGATGCGCCAGGTACTCGGCAAGCGTCTCTGGCTGGACTTGAGAATTACTCATCGGCAGGCAACTGATAGCTCCAGGTTTCGGTCAGGACTTGTTCTGTCTTGGCCGGCTCCGGTGTGGCTGGGGCCGCAGCTTCGGGCTGCTTGGCATCCTTGTCTTTGGCTTCTTTCTTGGCGGCTTTCTCGTGCTGCTTGGCCAAGACCTTGTCAGCTTTAAGCACTTGGGTCGAAACCTTCTCCGGCTCAGGCGTCACGATGTCCTGGACCAGGGCAGCGCGCATTTCAGTCGGCTTGCCTGCGTCCTTGATCTTCATGCGCAAGGTCAGGCGCCAGCCTTGTGTGTGCGGGTTGTAGCGCACGCTGTTTTCAACGATTTCGGCGTTGTCGCCCACGCTGACCTGGCTGCGAACCGGTGCGTCAGCTGGCAGTTTCTTCAGGGACGGGCCCTCGAAGTCCACCAGGTAAGCCACGCTGCCGTCTGGCTGACGGATCAGGTTGGATTGCTTGACGTCGCCGGTGGAACGCAGGGTCTGCTTGACCCAGGCGCTTTCAGGCGAATGGAACTCGGCGTCGTTCAATGTCCAGTGCAGGCGGTAGGCAACGTCCAGCGGCTTGCCTGGCTCCGGCAGTGTTTCCGGGCTCCAGAAGGCAACGATGTTGTCGTTGGTTTCATCGGCGGTCGGAATCTCTACCAGGTCGACGGAGCCCTTGCCCCAGTCGCCTTCAGGCTCGATCCAGGCGCTTGGGCGCTTGTCGTAGTTGTCGTCGAGGTCTTCGTAGTGGCTGAAGTTGCGACCACGTTGCAGCAGGCCGAAACCGCGCGGGTTTTCCACGGTGAAGTTGCTGACCGACAGGTGTTTAGGGTTGTTCAGTGGGCGCCAGATCCACTCGCCGTTGCCGGCATGGATCGACAGGCCGCTGGAATCGTGGAGCTCGCGACGGTAGTTAAGAACTTTGGACGGCTGGTTGGCGCCGAACAGGAACATGCTGGTCAGCGGAGCGATGCCCAGCTTGGTGACCTTGTCACGCAGGTACATCTGGGATTTGACGTCGACAATGGTGTCGGTGCCTGGGCGCAGGATCAGGCGATAAGCGCCGGTGGCCCGTGGCGAATCCAGCAAGGCGTAGATCACCAGCTGCTTCTCACCCGGCTTTGGACGTTCGATCCAGAACTCGGTGAAACGCGGGAACTCTTCGCCGGACGGCAAGGCAGTGTCGATCGCCATGCCACGTGCAGACAGGCCGTAGACCTGATCTTTACCCACGACGCGGAAATAGCTCGCGCCGAGCATGGTCATGATCTCGTCTTGCTTGTCGCCCTTGTTGATCGGGTACAGCACACGGAAACCGGCATAACCCAGCTGTTCTGTGGACTTGGGATCAAACTTGACGTCGCCGAAATCGAAGCGGGACGGGTCGTACTTGATTTCCTGGACGCTGTCGGCAGTGACTTCGTTGATTTTCACCGGTGTATCGAAGTGCATACCCTGGTGATAGAAGGACAGCTTGAACGGGGTGTTTTGATCGGCCCACTCGGCTTTTTCGTTGCGGAAACGAATTTTCTGGTAATCAGCGAATTTCATTTCGCGGAATTCGTTCGGCAAATTGCTGCGCGGAGCTTCGTATTTCTGCCCGGCCAGCTCTTTAGCCTTGGCCGACACATCATCCAGACTGAATGCCCACAGTTGACCCGCGCCGAACAGGCAAAACAGGGCAGAGCCCGTTACCAGTGCGTTTCGTAACCGTTTGGCAGACAATTTTGGTGCATTACAGGGACTAACAATCACGAGCAACCCTCGCCGAAAACAGATCAAAAAACCAACGGCCAGCTATCTATATGCCAGGTTGGCGAGCATTGTTCCGACT
>JAURVQ010000084.1 GCA_030655395.1 Gammaproteobacteria bacterium
GATTTTCTGCTGACCGCCAACTACGATGACCGTGATATTTCCATTATCAACAGCATGGGCGACGGGCGGCGCATCAGCCTGGCGTACAGCCCGCGCGATATCGTGTTTAATAAGAAAGGCAAACAGATGATCGTGATCGCCTGGGCCAGCCAGTCGGATGAAAGCGAGATATTCACGCTGGACACCGATTTCAAGCAGCGCCCGTGGCCGAAGATCAAGGCGCAGAACAGCGTCCGCCTGCGCGGCGGTTTTGTGGACGCCGAAATGGGCGCGGACGGTCTGCTCTATGTGCTGGATCAGCCCGGCAAGCGCTTGATCGCCTTTGACCCCGATACCCTGAAGGAAAAAAAGAGCACCCCGGTGGGCGACGAGCCGTGGGCGTTCACGCTGCGTTCGGTGAGCGCCGCGCAGCGCGCAACGCTGGCGAAGAAGACACCCGCGCGCCAGCAGCTGGAGCAGATCGTAACCGCCATGCAGGCCAAGCTGACGCCGTTCAAGGACGCCAGCTTCACCGAGACGCTGACCCGGAAAATGACCGATATCGAGGGGTTAAAGTCCGAATTGGAAAAGCAGTCGAAGAAGAAAAACGTGGATGAAGAGGCGGCCAAAAAGGCGATTGCCGGGAAGCTGGAGCAGAAAAAAGATGTCACTACCGCGGTAAAGACCATGATACGCCTGCCCGACTCCGTGCGTCAGGAGACGCCGGAAGGGCGGGTGCGTTTGGCGCAAGGCGGCAATGTCGTGACCGTCACCAAGGAGGGGCGCTTCAACAATACGCCGCGCCAGGAACTGTTGCATGTGCTCTACACCGCCGCCGGTCTGCCGCTGGAAGAGGTCATCCGCCAGTTGGCCGGTGACGTGCCGGGCAGTCCGTTCCTGCGCAACGGCATCGCCGTGGATATCGTGCATAGCGTCAAGGAGCAGGAGCACACGTTCCACGCCATCGGCGCCAAACAGCGCGGCGAGTTTGTCTCGCAATTATGGGTGGACGCGCAAACCGGTTTGCCGCTGGATCTGGTTGAACAATATCCGGTGACGCGCTCCAGGAATCCGCATGATCAGAGCGAAGGCTTTCAAGGGATGGCGGAGACCAAGCTGCATTACCATGAGCGCGGCGGGCGCTACTTTCTGACCGAAATGACGCGCTATCTGGACGGCGCAAAGCTGGGCGACGTGGCCATCAGCAACGTAAAGCTGGATCAAAATCTGGCACCGGAGAAATTCAGCCTGGCGGCCTTGGGCGGCGTGCTCAAGCCGGGCGGAAAACAACCCAAGCCGGAAAAGGGCGCCAGCGCAGGACCGGGTCTGGCGTTGAAGAGCCTCGGTACCGCGCATGTGGATTCCCCGCTCGACGAGCATCCGCCGTACAACTCCAGTCCGCCCACCTCAGGCCACCATACGCGCTATACGGCGGATCTGGGCGTGCACAAGCTGCCTATTCCTCCCGAGGTGCAGGTGAGCAACCTCATCAACGGCGTGGTGCTGGCGCAATACAACTGCCCGCAGGGCTGCGCGGAGCTGGTCAAGCAACTCGAAGCGCTGGTGGACAAGTATGGCCAGGTGATCGTCGCGCCGTATCCGTTGATGGACAGCAAGATCGCGCTCACCGCCTGGCAACGCATCGAGACGCTCAAGGACTATGATGAAAAGCGCGTCAGCGCCTTTATCAAGGCTTATGTGGGGAAGAAGCACCCGCACAACAAGGAAGACCTGCCGCAAGGGGACGACGCAGGCGACATGATGATGCCGCCCAATCATCCGCCGATGCAGGGCGGACCGCAGAAGATGCCGCACAAGTAACCGGCGCACGGCGCCCCTGCACACTCAGGGGCACCGTTCAGTACGCAGGTCACGGTGCGCGCAGCGCACCGTGACGCAGGGATTGCTAGTCTTGGCTCAGTTTGCTCACGCCGGTGCGCGTGCCGAACCATTTGTTGTTGTCTTTGTCCACGCCGATGGAGTAGACGAAGTCGTCCATCAGGCCGTCCTTGCGCGTGTAGCTCTTCCAGTTTTTGCCGTCGAAGCGGGAAACACCACCGTTGGTGCCGGCCCAGAGCACGCCTTTTTTATCCAGCGCGAGCGCGAAGATGAAGTTGCCGGCGAGGCCGTCATGGGTGGTGTAGGTCTTCCATTTCTTCCCGTCGAAACGCGACAGCCCGCTACCCCAGGTGCCGAACCACTTGTTGTCGCGTCGGTCGATCGCCAGCGACATCACGTAGTTGGGATTGCTCGCCAGGTTGCTCTTCTTGGGGTCGGCGTGATGGGCCGCTTGACCGTGATGCGGATTGCCGGGGATGGCCTCCTTGAGGTCGGCGCCGAGGCCGTCCTTGTGAGTGTAGCTTTTCCAGCTCTTGCCGTCGTAACGCGACACGCCGCCTTCGGTGCCGAACCAGTAAGTGCCGTGACTATCAATGCCGAGCGCGTACACCCATTTGTCGGCGAGTCCGTCCTTGGTGGCATAGGTGGTGAAGGTGTTGTCGCGGTTCATGCGGCTGGCGCCTTTCCAGGTCGCCACCCACATGGTGCCGGTTTTATCGAACGCGATGTCGTAGGCCCACATGTCGCCGAGACCGGCGCCTTCAGGATAGGACTTCCAGGCGTTGGGCGCGGGCGGGCCGTAGCCTTCGGCGGTATAATTGGTCCACGTTTTGCCGTCGAATTTGGCCAACCCACCGCCGTAGGTGGCGAACCACTTGTTGCCCTTCTTGTCGATGGCGACCTTGTACACGCCTTCGCTCATGAGACCGCCATGGGTGTTCTGGATCGTGTAGAGATCAAAATCCTTTTCGGTGTTGAGATCGTGACGAATCACGCCGCCCTTGGGGAAGGTGCTGCTGGGCGAGAGGCCGAGCCATAGGTAGTGACCCTCGAAGGCGATGCTCATGACCTTGGAGCGGGTGGTGACGTTATGCCATTGAGATGTGCTGGCTGCGGGGGCGACAGGTTTGCGTGCCATATCGTGCATGGGGCTGGGGGCACTGTAGGCAATGGGCTGGACCAGCAGGGCGATGCAGGTGCCGAGCGCCAACCGGTGGTGAGTTTTCATGGGTAAGTCATCTCTATAAAAAAGGCCTGAAAAACGCCAGTGCATGATAGCAAAAATCCCATTTCAGACCCAGGAAATCCATGGCAAATAGTACTGAAGACTCACTGTTTTTATGGGACAATAACGGTGCACAATTCGAACCAAAGCGGGATGATGATCGTGCCCACGGCGGTGGGTCTTGAGGCCGCACATATACATCAGCCAGACGCACGTCAGCCGCAGTGATGCCCGTCGCACAACCCATAGCGAGTGCCGCAATGAGTGCCATTAATGAGTAACGGCGGCGCCGTGCCCCCAAGTCTGGAGGCGGTGGGTATCGAGTGCGAGCGCGGCGAGCGGGTATTGTTCAGCGGGCTCTCACTTTCCCTGCGGCCCGGGAACCTAATGCTGATCGAAGGGCCTAATGGCAGTGGCAAGACCAGCCTGCTGCGCATTCTGTGCGGTCTTGCGCAGCCGAGCGGCGGAGTGGTGCGCTGGTGTGGCGCGGATATCAATCAGGCGCGCGACCAGTTCCGCGCCGAGTTGATCTATCTCGGTCACAACCACGGCGTGAAGGGAGACCTCACGCCGTATGAAAATTTACGCATCGCGCGTGACCTGGCGTGCGCCAAACAGGACGTCACGCTGGATGAAGCCCTGGACGCTGTCGGGCTGGCGGGTTTTGCAGACGTGCCGGCGCGTACCTTGTCGGCAGGGCAACGCCGCCGCGTGGCGCTCGCGCGGCTGCTGGTGACACAGGTGCGGCTGTGGGTGCTGGATGAACCGTTCACCGCGCTGGATACGCGCGGCGTCACGCTGGTGGAGCGGATGTTGGCCGGGCACCTGGCGCAGGGCGGTATGGCGGTTGTGAGTACACACCATCCGGTTGCGGTGGCCGAGGTGGATATTGTGCGTTTGGAGTTGAGTTAAAGGCGTCTCTAAAAATGATGGATTTTGATTCAAGACAAGGCGCAGCGCCGTCGAGCAGCGCAGCATACACGCCAGTATGTGAGCAGCGGAGACAAGCTGCAACGCA